>JBEUIR010000736.1:0-1212 GCA_040415395.1 Candidatus Thiothrix namsaraevi | reverse complement strand
AAAACGACCATCAGCTTGTTTGCATAGCAAGCCAAGCTTTTTCAGGGGAGCATCTTCAATACCCGCATTTTCAGCTTGTGCGGCTTTCCTGACCGAGTATTCCCCATTTTCCGCTTGTATCAGCACCCGCAAGCTGGATTGGCTGATGGTTTCGGCGATATTACCTACCATCCCTCGCAGACTGTTGCCGGGAATCGCTGGATTACCATCACGGTCACGGTAGGGTGTGACACTGCCCGGAACTCCATTGTCTTTATTACTCGCCTGTTGTTCAGCACCAACCACCAGCGGACTGAGCGTTTTCAGTGTGCAGGTGATACGCCCGGACAACCCATCTTTATGCCAATAATCGTGACGAATAAAACGGTTTTCGACCCGTTCCAACCCATCCAGTGTTTTCCACTCATCGGTTTTGGTTTTGCGGGTATCGACCCGGATAAACTGATAAGGGTGATGGAATTCTGTCATGCTGCTTGCTCCTGTGTCATCACGCCCAATTGTTGCAACAACTCGTTTTCCCATTGCTGCAAGGTCTCATCGTCTAGCTTTGCCAGCCAAGCATTCCAGCCGCAGTGTTCAGATACCAGCCGTACCCGCCCATAGCCTTTGCTTTTGCCCCAGCCCAGCACTAAATCACCTTCTTGTGCATCCCGCCATGCAAACAGCAATAGCAACTGCATCCAGCCGGTTAGCTTGTCTTTGCGGTAAGCGATGCGTCCACTGAACATTTCCCTGACCCACAATGCCCTGACTTTATACAAAGCTGAATCTTTGACCCCACCTGTGAAACGATCAACCGCATTGAAGGTTTGCCAGTGTTTGTCATCTTCGGTAAATGCTACGGTTGCATCGTAAAAACGCACATGCCCTTCACCATCAGTGCTGCCAAACAGTTGTTTAAGCAATACGTCCACGTCTTCTGCTTTCTTACTGCTGGTATCTTGCGCCAGCGTGAGCAGGATGCGGCGACAATGCGCACGGAACCAGCCTTTGAGAGTAGAGCCGGGAACCAGTGCTTGCTTGTCCCGCACCATGAAAGCATGATTAGGCAGGCGTTTCCTGTCTTCGATATTATCCGTGGAATACTTCTTGAGTACGTCCGGGTCATGTGGGTTGTTAATCAGTATCGGCGATTCAGGCTGCAAGCCAAAAGTTTCCTCTACCCATTCGCCACTACGGATACCCGTCACCGTTAAAGCCGCAAGGTTATCC
>JBEUIR010000735.1:0-1217 GCA_040415395.1 Candidatus Thiothrix namsaraevi | reverse complement strand
TTCAAAACGTGACAAGTCGTCAAAACTGACTTTACCATCGTATTTGCGGTGGCATCCTTTGGGTTTTTGTACGCCATCGTACAGCCAACGCAAATCGGCATCATGACGTAACTTGCTGATCAGGTGCAGGTTGAGATCCCTGACCCCGCTGACAAACTTGGCCTTGGCATAAAAGCTATCAGCCACGAGATAGCGGATGTCGCACTCCGGTAGGGCTTTGCTGTCGCGCTGGAGATGTCCAAGGTAGTGGTCTACCCGCGTGGGGAGCGGTGGGCCGACGAAGGGTTGGTGCTTGATTTTGGGGGTGGCGGTAACTTTTTTGGCGGACTTGCCTTGCCCCTTGCGTGTTGATTGCGGCAAAACGGGCGTTTGGCTGGCAGACAACGTGTAGGCTGTGTTGTGTGCCACGTCCACTACTGCCAACAGGGAAATTTCCTGCCCGCGCCCTGTCTGTCCTTGTGACCCGTTCCAATACCAGCCCAAACCATAGCTCTTGCGCCCACTTTTAGGCACGAAACTGGCATCAATGGCGGCAATACGTTCTCCGCTGCCACGCAGCACGTCCTTTAGGATCAGTAAGTTAAAGGCCAGAAAATCAAAAGGACGTAAAAACCAGCGAGAAAAAGTCTTTTCGTCGCGCTCGGTGTAACGCCCAAGGTTGCGGAAGTTGACACGGCTGGGTAAGTACATCAGGGCATTGAGCAGAATAAGCATGAACGTGCGCTGTGGTTTCGTTACGCTGGACATTCGGTTCAAAATCGTTTCTATTGGCTGCATGGGGGCTTCTGGGGTGAGGGGTTGTTATCGTCGTTGACAATATCTTCCCACACTGGAGGCTTCCAGCCTATTTTTTAATCATGCTAAAACTGTCCGAAGTATTGAATCACGCGAATATCCGCCTCAAGAAAGCCCTTGGCACATTCTAGCGGTCGTTACGCATCCGCCTCAGCAGGTTGGCTGAGATCAACGCCTTCGTAGATGTCCGCGAGAGTCAGGATGGCTTCCGGGCAAGGCAGCGTAATCGTTTGTTCCAATGAATCAAACCGTGCCACATCCCAAGCGCCTTCTGCATCGCGGTAAAACAGCGTCACTTGTGGCTGATCTTGCGACACGATCAGGTAAACCTGCAACGATGCCAGCTTTTGGTAAGCGATCAGCTTTTCGGTGAAATCCTTCCACTCCGTCGATTTGGAGGTGACTTCCACGATCAAACACGG
>JBEUIR010000734.1:0-1219 GCA_040415395.1 Candidatus Thiothrix namsaraevi | reverse complement strand
ACCTTCATCACCTCATCCCCCAAATGGTTAATCACCTTCACCGCGATCCGCCCTGACTTGGGCTTTTTGAACGGGCGGGAAACGTCGCTGTTGAGCGTTGCCCACGCTTCTTCGTTGATTTCGGCTTTGAGGGTGGTTTTGAGTGCATTTTTTCGGCATCCGAGTGCGGATATGAGTCCACAAATCGCGGAACTTGGGCATTTCGCCACCGGGGATATTGTCCGACACCGGCACGCGCGGCAGTTTGACAATGCCGCATTCAATCGCATCCATCAGCGAAAAATCGCTCATTGTCCACGGAAACAACGTGCCTTCGGCATAACCGGAACCACGCAGGAAAAATGGCGTGGCGGACAAGTCCATCACCCGCAGCACACCCAGCTTACGCTTGACCGCTTCCAGCCCGGAAATCCACAAACGGGCAGCTTCATTGTTTTTCTGTGCCTCGGATCTTGTCTTCACCCTTCAGGGTGCTGAGGTCGTCTTCACCCGGTTTTTCGCGGTAGCAATGGTGCGCCTCGTCATTCAGCACCATGATGTTTTTCATGCCCATCAGTTCAGGCATGACCCGCTGCAACATCTGGCCTTCAGTTTCCTGAGTATTGAGCGGCTCACCCTTGCGCCCTGAAGCAGCAAGCGCCCGCCTTTGGAAAGCTCCATGCGTTCGCGCAGCTTGAAAGCGTGGTAGTTGGTAATGACAATTTTGGCGCGTTCCAGATCGGGAACCAGTTCACGGCTCTGGTAATAGCTGTACGGGTCATTGGGTTGCAACACTTGCAAGCGGTCACGGATGGTCAAACCCGCTGCGACAATCAGGAAACCACGGGTGAAACGTTTGCTATTGGGGTAATGCACCGCATTGATGGTTTGCCACGCGATCAGCATCGCCATGACGGTAGTTTTGCCAGCCCCGGTCGCCAGTTTCAGCGCCAGTCGCAGCAGTTCGGGGTTGGCTTCCTGATTCGCACCTTCCAGATGATCCAGAAAATAGCGGCCTTTGTTGCCGGAAGACGGGGCGACTTCCAGCAGCCAGATAGCGGTTTCGACAGCTTCCACCTGACAGAAAAACGGGCGGATGCTGTTGAATTCGTGGGAACGCCAATGATGCAGCAAGCGGGCGGTTTCCGGCGTCACCTTCCAGTCTTTTTGCGGAAGTTTGCGCCAGTCATCTACATACTTGCACAATTCATTGATTAACGAAGTCGGATCGTATTTTTGC
>JBEUIR010000733.1:0-1221 GCA_040415395.1 Candidatus Thiothrix namsaraevi | reverse complement strand
GGCAAGTAATGCTTGGTAAACAGCCATTTCGCCATTGACGGCGGCTAAGCCAGCGGCATAGATTTCTAATAGCAAGGTGCGATGGTCGGTCATTTTGTCGTGTTCATTCCTGAGTGAGTGGGAGCAATAAGTTGAGCGCTATACTATACAATATCTAGCAAGGGATGTTCATCCTCACCACAGCACCACAGGACAGGGAAGATTTTATGCAACATGCATTAATTGTCGAAGATGTGCCAGAAACTAGCGACTGGCTCAGCGCTATTCTCACCCAAACGTTTGCAGGCATACACACCACGCAAAGCATGACCTGCCAGCAAGCGCGTGATGCCCTGCAAACCCAGTATTTCAATTTAGCCTTGCTGGATCTCAACTTGCCCGATGGCAGCGGTGTCGATTTGATCAGTTGTGTGCGCCAGCGTTGCCCCGATGCTTACATTGTAATCACCACCATTTTTGACGATGAAGAGCATATTCTCAAGGCATTACGGGCAGGTGCGCATGGCTATTTATTGAAAGATTCGCCCGATGCACGGTTCATTCAAAAATTGCGCGGCATTCTCAGTGGCGACCCGCCCCTATCACCGAGTATTTCACGGCGAATCTTGCGCTATTTTATGGAAGGGAACCCCGAACAGCCGCAACCGCCTGCGGCTAATCCAGCGCACACGGAAGTGAACAACCCCAATAACCTCAGCCCAAGGGAACAGGAAGTGTTAACACTGGTGGCAAAAGGCTTGAGCCGCAATGATGTAGCAAAGCTGTTGGGACTTTCCAACAATACCGTGGCGCGTTATATCCGTGATGTGTACCAAAAACTGAACATTTCGACCCGCGCGGAAGCAGCGGTGGAGGCTTGCCGCATGGGGTTAGTGAATACGGATTCGCATTGATGCGCTGGTTAGCGGCTGTTCCCCCACCCAAGGCATCGCCTGCGAATGCCTTGCTGTTGGGTTTGGTGTTTATCTGTTTGGTAGAAATACTGACGGTGTATCTGCGTCTGCAATTGCCCTGGACAGGCGTACAGCTTGCTGTCAAAGAGCAGCAAGTCATCAGTCTGGTAGCAAGCGATTCACCTGTCGCGGGTCAATTAATCAATGAAAGCCCCTTGCAAGCCATTGAAACCCCAACAGCGCGTATTGAATTGCAACCCCTGCTGTTAATAGAACCGCTGTCTATTCCGACTTATGCAGAACTCAATCAATACATTGCCTTGCAAGC
>JBEUIR010000732.1:0-1222 GCA_040415395.1 Candidatus Thiothrix namsaraevi | reverse complement strand
GCAGCATCCGGCTAGGGGATGCTGCACACGGGGCGGAATTTATTCTTGAACTACCCCTGAGCTGATGCCTGATTCAGCACTTCGCGGTAGGTTTGCTCCTGAAACATCGAGGTGGACAGGCGCACGGTGGGCATAGCCAAGCAGTTGTCCAATACCTTGGGGCCGTGAATAAACAGCAATTCTGGCTTGACGTTCACATGCGGCATACCGCCTTGGGCATCACACAAGCTTTCCCATTCCACCATCACCAGATATTCGGCGGGCAGGGTATAACCTTCCCAAACCTCGGCGGTACGTTTGAGCTTGCTACCGGAACTGTCTTTCATATCCTCCAGCATGGATGCCACGGTGGCGTGACCACTGCCAAGAGTAGATTGCCCAATACGCTTGAGGATCATATACCCGACCATGCCGGTACTTTCTTTGAGCTTTTCCATCGTTTGAATTTCGGCCGTTTCAAACTCGGCTTCCTTCCCCGGCTTAATGCGGTGAGTCGCCATGACCATCACGGTTTTACCCGAATCAATCGCATAACCGGCAGCCGTGCCTTGCAAATGCTTTTGCAGCCATTGGTTTTGCGAAATCAATTTAGGCAAACTGCTGTGTACCACCCGGTAGACGGGTTCTTCGGGGCCTTCCAGCAATACCTCGCCGCAACGCGCACAGGCATCCACCACCACGTCCTCAAAGGTTTCATGGAAAGCCTCGTGGGCTTGCCAGCTATCCCAGTAGGTAAATTGATCAATCCAGATGTGTGACAGGGCTTGTCCCATGTCGGTATTCGCTGCCCAACGCATCCCCATTGGGCAAGCACCCATTTGACGCATTAGGTCAAAGCCGCGAAAGCCGGGGGTTAATGCGGTTGCCAAGCACATTTTAGAACTGGCTTGTTTCATCATGCTCATCAGATTCGGGTCGTTTTTAACCAGTACGCGGTTAATGGCAACATACAAAGGCGACTGCGGTTCTGCGTCAAATAATTGTTTAATATCCACACTCATCGGTTTTCTCCGTAAATTCATGGTTGAACGAATCCGCCAAGCATAGTGCCAAACTTCTGCAAGCCTTGAGTAAACCCCCAGCGGCTTAAGGTTTTTAGCAAAACTTGCTGCGATATTGCCACTGGAAATACGACTATCGCGTTTCCGCTACCGGTTAACAGGATGCAGGCTTTTCAACTCTCACTATCGCGTCAGAATAGACCCTTAAAACCAATCTTGAG
>JBEUIR010000731.1:0-1225 GCA_040415395.1 Candidatus Thiothrix namsaraevi | reverse complement strand
TGGCAAACAGCAACACAGGCGTGATCGTACTCGGCGTGGATGACAAGACCAAAACGGTCAGCGGCATTCCCGTGGAAAAAATCGACATTGTAGAAACGTGGGTCAGGGAAATCGTTAACGACCAAATCACCCCACCGCTCTTGTGCCGGATACGCAAACTTACCGTACCCTCAGCCACTGGCGGTGAAACAGCCATTATCCAGATCGACATTCCTCGCAGTTTATTTGTCCACCAAAGTCCGGGCGGTTATCTCTACCGCATTGGCAGTTCCAAACGGCAAATGACACCCGACGCACTAGCACGCCTATTCCAGCAACGCAGTCAGGCACGCATCATCCGCTACGACGAACAGGCCGTCCCGCAAGCCTCCCTCGACGACCTAAAAGCCCCGCTATGGCAACGTTTCCGTTCGCCACTCTCGCCCAAAGATGACCGCGAGTTTCTATCCAAGCTGAAACTGATTACCCGCGACGAAGACGGCAACCTTTACCCCACCGTCAGCGGCATTTTGATGGCGACCGAACACCCCGCCGAATTCATCACCAACGCCTACATTCAAGCCGTGGTCTACCGTGGCACAGAACGCAACGCCGCCTACCAACTGGATGCCAAAGACATTCACGGCACATTGGATGAGCAAATTCGCCAAGCCTGTTTATTTGTCGAACGCAATATGCGCGTGTACGCCATCAAAAAACCCAACCGCATCGACACCCCGCAATTTTCGCTGAATGCCGTGTTTGAAGCCATTGTGAATGCCGTCGCGCACCGTGACTATTCGATTTACGGTTCAAAAATCCGCTTGCACCTGTTCGCTGATCGGCTGGAACTGTATTCACCCGGCGCAATCCCCAACACCATGACCGTGGATAGCCTGCCCGAACGCCAGTCGGCACGAAACGAATTGCTGTGTTCCTTGCTGGCAAAATGCCCGATGAATGTCGATGCCTACGGTTCGCAACGCAATTTCATCATGGACAAACGCGGCGAAGGCGTACCGATTATCCTCACCGAAAGCGAACAATTATCCGGTAAACGCCCCATTTATCGCCTGATTGACGATGCCGAACTACTGCTGACTTTATTTGCCGCACCCTCACCCCACGGCGACACCTAAGCCAACAACCGCGCTTGTAACTGTGACGCGGGCGGCGTTACCTGCCGTAATGCCCGCCCCAATGTCGCCCGACTCGCCAGAATATGAATCCCCTGCTTGGCACGGGT
>JBEUIR010000730.1:0-1230 GCA_040415395.1 Candidatus Thiothrix namsaraevi | reverse complement strand
ATATACCCGACCAGCAAGATGCCAGTCGCCACGACACCGATAAAAGTGGCGATCAAGCGCGGTTTCAGCACCTTGCGCAAGATGATCATTTCCGGCAAAGACAGCGCAATCACGCTCATCATGAACGCCAACACCGTGCCAAGAGCCGCACCTTTCGCCAGCAATGCCTGCACGATCGGAATGACTCCAGCAGCATTGGTATACATCGGCACACCCAGCAATACCGCCGCAGGCACTGCCCACCACACATCTTTACCCATGAAAGATGCCATGAAATCTTCCGGCACATAACCGTGAATCAACGCCCCCAAACCCACACCAATCACGATGTAAGGCCAGACCTTGCCAACAATTTCACGCACATGCCCGAAACCGTGCTGGATGCGTTCCCCCCACGTCATTACGCTTGCGCCAACATTGCCAGCGGATTGGGTGTTTTGCATCTTGCGTACCCAGTCTTCGAGGTGATCTTCCATATTCAGTTTGCCGATCAGCATTCCGGCGAAAATCGCAATCAGCAAACCCATCACCAGATACAACGCGGCAACTTTCCAGCCAAACAAGCCGAACAGCAAAATCAGCGCGACTTCATTCACCATCGGCGCAGCAATCAGGAAGGAAAACGTCACGCCCAGCGGCACACCCGCTTGCAGGAAACCAATGAACAGCGGCACGGCAGAACAGGAACAAAACGGGGTGACAATCCCCAAACCGGCTGCCATCGTATTCCCCACACCCAGCCGCTTGCCAGAAAGCATGGCACGAGTACGTTCCGGTGAGATGAAGGTATGGATAATGCCCATCACGAACACAATGCCGGTGAGCAGCAGCAACACTTTCGGCGTGTCGTAGAAAAAGAACTGCAACGCCCCACCAAGGTGGCTATCACGCTCAACAGGCAGTGCGGCAACCAATGCTTCCGATGCTGGAATCAGCGAACGGTACAACAAAAACCACACCACCACCGCCAGCAGCAGGAACAGCAACGGTTGTTGCGCGGGAAAGCGTCGTAATTGTTGGATAGCTTGCATCGGTCGTCTCCTAAAGCGTCAGCAGTTATGCATTATATACGGATAGACGAATGTATGCAGAAAAGGATGCAGCCTCAGCATAAAAATACCCTGCTACTGAAGCAAATATTGCCATGCAGGTACGATGGCGATGCGCTTTCCTTCAATCGTCAGCACGTCTTCACGTTCTTGCGTGACCAACGTTGCTTCTTCCAAACCG
>JBEUIR010000729.1:0-1231 GCA_040415395.1 Candidatus Thiothrix namsaraevi | reverse complement strand
AATTGACCGTCAGTTCCGTGACTTGCTCCGTCAACTGGCTACCCGTGATGGCAAAGTTGTGCTACTGATTGACGAATACGATAAGCCGTTAATTGATTACCTCGACGATATTCCACTGGCAAAAACCAATCAACAGGTAATGAAAACCTTCTATTCGGTGATCAAAGACAGCGACCCACATCTGGAGTTTTTGCTGATTACGGGCGTATCAAAATTCAGCCGTGTGTCGATTTTCTCGGATTTAAATAACCTGTTTGACCTGACATTAGATCGCAGCACTGTCACCCTGTTGGGTTACACACAAGCGGAACTGGAGCATTATTTCACCCCCTATATGCCGGAAACCGAACAGTATCTGGATCTGAATCGTAGCGAATTGTTGACCAAAATCCGAGAATGGTACAACGGCTATACGTGGGATTTGCGCAGCAGCGTTTACAACCCTTACTCCATTCTAAGCTTTTTTCAAGCGCAAGATTTTCGCAATTTCTGGTTTGAATCCGGCACTCCCACCTTTCTGCCGAAGCTAATGCGCCGCGATAAGGTGTATCGACTGGATAAATTCAAAGTCGATGAATTGATGCTCGGCAATTACGATCTGGAAAAGCTGCAACTGATCCCGGTGATGTTCCAAACAGGCTATTTGACCCTACAAAGCAAAGACAAACATGGCATGTATTGGTTGGATTACCCAAATCGTGAAGTACGCCGTTCCATGCTGATTTTCCTGATGTCAGAATGGGCGCATGTTGAGCCAGCCTATACCACGCCGATGGTGGTACAACTCAGTGACGCCTTCGACGACAATAACGTGCCTGCGGTGATTGAAGCCATCAAAACCATGTTCAAGAAAATCCCTTACCAGATTTTCCTGCAAGACCGCGAAGCCTATTACCACAGCCTGATTTACCTGAGTTTCTTTTATTTGGGGCAATATGCCGAAGCGGAAGTGAACGAAAATAATGGGCGGGTCGATTGCGTGGTACGGACACCGACCCACATCTACATCCTCGAATTTAAGCTGGACAAAACCGCGCAAGTGGCAATGACACAAATTAAAAGTCGCGATTATGCAGGCGCGTACCGTAATGACCCGCGCCCGAAAGTGCTGATCGGCATCAATTTCAGCAGCGAGTTGAAAAGCGTGGATGATTGGGTCATGGAAGCTGACTGATCAAAGGAGTTGATCAACCGGAAACCATCGTCCTCATCAAGCCTGAATAAAATGCGC
>JBEUIR010000728.1:0-1231 GCA_040415395.1 Candidatus Thiothrix namsaraevi | reverse complement strand
TAACAGACAATAGCGTTGCATCGGCAGTGCCGGTGGTAATGACCTTGGCGGGGCATGACCCCACAGGTGGGGCAGGCATTCAGGCGGACAGCGAGGCGATTGCGAGTCAAGGCTGTCATGCGGTGAGTGTGCTTACTTGTTTGACCGTACAAGATACGCGCAATGTGCAACGCATTGAGCCGCTGGCGGATTATTTGATCGAGCAGCAAGCGGAAACGTTGTTGGCGGATATGCCGATTGCGGCGTTCAAAATCGGTCTGCTGGGCAGTGTGGAAGTGGTGCAAGCGGTGCATCGCATTCTGTTGCAAGCGCCGGATGTGCCGGTGATTCTCGACCCGGTGTTAGCGGCGGGCGGCGGCAAGGACTTCGCCAATGCGCAATTATTGGGGGCAATCCGCGAATA
This sequence comes from Candidatus Thiothrix namsaraevi, assembly GCA_040415395.1. Classification (GTDB taxonomy): domain Bacteria; phylum Pseudomonadota; class Gammaproteobacteria; order Thiotrichales; family Thiotrichaceae; genus Thiothrix; species Thiothrix namsaraevi. Next base: position 828 of record JBEUIR010000728.1, on the reverse strand, counting down.
CTTATTGCCCCTGACGACCTTGCTGACTCCGAATGTGCCGGAAACTACGCAACTGGCGGTACGAGGTGAGACGCTGGATGAACAAGCCTTTTCCTTGCTGGATCAGGGTTGTGAATACGTGTTGCTGACCGGGACTCATGCCGACACCGAGCGCGTGGAGAATGCGCTGTATGGCGATGGTAAACGCTTGCGCACCTGGTTGTGGGAACGGCTGCCAGAAACTTACCACGGTTCGGGGTGTACGCTGGCTTCGGCTTGCGCGGCAAATCTGGCGAAGGGGATGGAGATGAGCAAAGCGGTAGCGGCGGCGCAGGCGTACACGTGGGGCAGTTTGCAGGCGGGGCGTAAGCTGGGGCGCGGGCAGTGGATGCCGGATCGGTTTTATTGGCGGCAGACAAACTAAAATAGTATGTTAATTGCGCAGACAAAATACCAATTTTTGGTATAATCAAGGTCATCAACAGCCTTGAGGACTGCGTTATGTCTCGAAATACGTCTATATCCCTGAGTGGTCACTTTGAAACGTTCGTTGATCGTTTGGTGAGTACCGGGAATTATCATTCCGTTAGTGAAGTTGTCCGTGCTGGTTTGCGCTTGTTGGAAGAACAAGAATTGCGGGTGCAACGCTTGCGGGAAGCACTGATAGCGGGTGAAAACAGCGGGCAACCCCAACCCTTTGACCGCGAAGCGTTTAAGCGCGACATGCGTGCAGAGTTGGGGAGCAAGTAATGCCTCAATATTCCTTGTCACCGTTAGCGCTGGAAGATCTGAAAGACATTTGGCGCTATGGTGCTGCGACGTGGGGGCAAGTGAAGACCGAGCAGTACG
>JBEUIR010000727.1:0-1232 GCA_040415395.1 Candidatus Thiothrix namsaraevi | reverse complement strand
GGAACTCCCATGTGCGGCATCTGCGGTGAACTACGCTTCGACGGGCAACTCCCCGAACTGAAATACCTCAACAGCATGATGGCAAAGCTGGAAAAGCGCGGCCCTGACCACGCGGGCAGCTTTTCCGACGGTGGCTTGATGTTTGGGCATCGCCGCTTGGCGATCATCGACCTGTCGTACAAATCCAGCCAGCCGATGGTGGACATCGAATCCGGCTTGGCGCTGGTGTTCAACGGCACGATCTACAACCACCCCGAATTGCGGTCAGAACTGAAAGCTCGCGGGCATCATTTCTTCTCGGAAGGCGATACCGAAGTTATCCTCAAAGCCTACGCGGAATGGGGTGAAGACGCGCCCAAGTATTTGCTCGGCATGTTCGCCTTCGCGATTTGGGACATGCGCAAAAAAACGCTGTTCGTAGCGCGTGACCGCATGGGTATCAAGCCGCTGTACTACGCCGCCGATGGTAAAAGTTTCCGCTTTGCCTCCAACACGCAAGCCTTGCTGACCACACCGGGGATTGATACCAGCCTCGACCCACTGGCCATCCACAACCTGTTTTCGCTGCACGCCGTTGTACCTGCGCCGCGCACCGTGCTGAACGGCATCCGCAAACTGCAACCCGCGCACAGCCTCACCATCCACGCCGACGGGCGGCAAGAGCTGAAACGTTACTGGAATCTGGTCGCACGTCGCCCCGCCGAGCCGCGCACCGAACAGGAATGGATTGCAGCAGTACACCAATCGCTAAAAACCGCCGTGCGCCGTCGCAACAATATCGCCGACGTGCCCGTGGGCGTGCTGCTGTCCGGCGGCTTGGATTCGAGCCTGCTGGTCGCATTGCTCGCCGAAATCGGTATCCAAGACATCCGCACCTTCACCATCGGTTTCGACGATCAGCCGGAGGAAAAAGGCAGCGAATACGAATATTCCGACGCAGTGGTGGAGCGCTTCCGTCCGACTCACCACAAATTCCACATCCCCAACGAACAAACCCTGTCACGCCTGCCGGAAGCGGTAGCCAACATGGCAGAACCGATGTTTGGGCAGGATGCGATTGGCTTTTACCTGCTCTCCGAACAGGTGTCAAAGCATGTGAAAGTGGTGCAATCTGGGCAAGGCGCGGATGAAGTGTTCGGCGGCTATTTCTGGTATCCGCAAGCCCACGCCGACAAAAACCCCGATAGGCTGCAACGCCTTGCACCGTATTATTTCGACCGCGACCACAGCGA
>JBEUIR010000726.1:0-1232 GCA_040415395.1 Candidatus Thiothrix namsaraevi | reverse complement strand
ACCCGCAAACCGCCGGAACGGATTCGGTTGCTGATCCCAGTCCAGAAACTCCGGGCCTTTGGCGTAAGCATCCAGTCGGTGTTTGGTGCGTTCGTGGTAGGCACGTACCGTTTGCATGGTATCCATTACAGGGTGAGTTGTACCAGATTGTCGGCGGTTGCCGGTTCACTGCTCATGGTAGCGGAAACGCTCGGCGCAGGCAGTTTCCCTTGTTTTACCAGTGCTGCAAGCTGGGTTTGTAATTCACCACTGTTGTACATTTCTTCCACGATGTCGCTGCCACCGACCAATTCGCCGCCCACAAAGACTTGCGGAAAAGTCGGAAATTGCGAAAAGCGCGGCAAGTATTCGTAAATAAACGGCGATTTCAGCACGTTGACGTAGGCGAATTCCACCCCGGTCTTTTTCAGGTAGCCGACTGCTTTGCCGGAAAAGCCGCATTCGGGCGCGTCGGGCGTGCCTTTCATGTAGATCATCACCGCGTTTTCGGTGACTTGCTGCTGGATTTTGTCCAGTGTTTTATTGCTGCTCATGGTGTGTTCCTTAAACTGCGCCCCAAACTTCACGTTTGACGCTGTTGCGGTTGGCGATGGCTTCATCGAGGGTGGAAGCCTTGAATTTGGGTTTGTAGCTTTTCAGAGCGTTATAAGCGGTGACGACTTTATCTTCAGTTGATTGTCCCTTGAGATCGTGCTTGTCGAGGTAGCACAGATCCAGCAATTCGTTCCACACCATGCCGGAAGGCAGCGGAATCAGGGTGTACTGCCGCCCTTCAACATCAACGACTACGCTTTCTTGGAGGTTGTCGATGAAGAAAATCGGTTTGCAATCGGCGGCAAGATCAGCGGTGAAACGGCTGATGAATTCCGGCAATTCGAGGATGTCGCTGAAATTCCCCACCACCATCAACAAACTGGTGTCATCGGCAAGAATCACGGCTTCTTTAATGACCGCTTCGGGTGGGTTGCGCTTGTTGGCGACTTCGTTGAATTCGCCGAGCTTGACGATCAAATCACCGCGAAACGCATTCAGGCCGTTCTTGGTTTTGCCATTGATCGTAATCAGCCACATCAATTCTTGGGCTTTGTAAGTGTCCAGCAACATGGGGGAATCTCCTGTCAGATGAGCAAATGCTAGTGGTATAGCAGGAAACGTGCCAGTTACAAATAACCTTTACTATCAGCATGATAACTATTGAATGTGCGTGGTGATGAATGGCGGGTTCAAGACGT
>JBEUIR010000725.1:0-1235 GCA_040415395.1 Candidatus Thiothrix namsaraevi | reverse complement strand
GAATTTCTGAAAATACGCCGTGGCACGGGGCAAAAACGCGCCAATGGCAGCGGCTATGCTGTGCCGCTGTACGTGACCAAAACCCAACGCATGGGCAACACCATCAGCGAAGAAGCCATTTCCACCAAACGCCCGATTTTGGTGACGGGTGCGCACGACTCCGGTAAATCCAAATGGGTCGATCGCCTGTACGAAAACGCCGGGGAAATCTGGGGAACCAAGTCGAAAACCGCCCCGCTCTACCTGCACACCCTGCGCCCCTTGGTGGCGTGGAGCGATGAGCCGGACGTGGAAAAATGGTGGGAAGCCAAACGTCAGGAGGAAGAGAAAACCGACCTGAACAACGCCCGCGCCCCGTGGAAAGCCCTCAAACAATACCAACGCGCTGAAACACTGCCGGACTACTGCAAAGACACCAAAGCGGTGCTGTTCATCGACGACGCGCACAAGCTCGCAGGTCGCAAGCTGCAAATTGCGCGGCAATGCGTGCTTGCCTCGCGGGTTTTTGTGATCGCTGCCAGCGAAGAACAACGCCTGCCGCCCAACCTGCGCACGGTGGTAATGCGCCGTGACCCGCAAATTTTCCGACTCAACTCAGAAGTAGCCTATGACGCAACCAACCTCCTCATGTGGGCGTTCCTTGTCGCCTGCCTCGCCGCTGGCTGGTGGGAAGCCGCCGCCGTTCTGGGCGGTCTTAAAGCCCTTGGCACTGGTCGCCGTGCTGCTCGCGCCGATTAATGCCAGCGCGGAAACAGACAGCGACTACGAAGCCACCAAAGCCGAAACCCTGCGCTTGGCGGGGATCACTGCCCCGGCTGGTACTGAGGCAGAGGATACAAAAGTATCCAATGACACTGCCCCGGCTTGGTGGCCTTGGAAGGTTGGAAGTGAACTGGAAAAGCCCCCTGCGGTGAAACCGTATCAATCAAATTCCCACGATGGCGGGGGATGGCTTGGACTACCACGACAAACCCGCCGCTATCGTGCAAGCCCCTGCGCTTGACGCTGACGCGATTTTCAAGGCAGTGCTGGCTTGCTACCCAGAACGCAGCAAGTTTGACATCGACGTGGACTTACGCGCCGCGATCCGTTCCAGCGATGTTCTCGACCTGCAAGACACCGCCACCGGCTTGGGTAAATCCTACGTGGGAATCGTCGCCTCGATGCCGCTTTACTCCGGGAAAGAACTCGACAGGGAGAAAGACCGCGAGTATGTGCGCCGTAAAGACACCGCA
>JBEUIR010000724.1:0-1239 GCA_040415395.1 Candidatus Thiothrix namsaraevi | reverse complement strand
ACTTGTGTATAACGAAATGCATATAACCTGCTTTACCTGTCAGCACCAAGCCCATACAGCACAGCCGTAATACTAAACCGACAAAACTCCCCCTCCCCCGACTCCACCGCCAACGCAAACCCATTCCCCACACATTCCCGCCACACAAACTGCAAGCCCAACCCATGCCCATCAATCTTGCCGCTCACCACCACCTGCCGCCGAATATCCTCCACCTGCTGCGCCGACATCCCCACCCCGTTGTCATACACCGCCAGCACCAACCGTTCCCCCTCCAGCGCCGCACTCACCCGAATCACCCCACCCGGCAACCCATCAAACTTAGCCAGCACCGCCTCATACGCATTCTTGGCCAAATTATGCAAAATCAAATAGGTAGACCCCGTGCGCTCCTCAAACCAGTAATCCGCCGCATTCGCTGGAAACTCAAACTCCAGCCGAGCCTGACAATGCGTCACCCCATTGCACAGCAGCAAGCGCAAATCATCCTGCAATTCCGCCAGCGAAATACGGCGTTTAACGACACTTTCGCTGCCCAAATCGTCCAGAATCAGCCGCGACACCCGCTCCATATAACTGAGCGCCTTTTCCAGCCGCGCCACATCTTTGGCGGTATCCTCCCCCACTTGCCGCTCACCGATCCGTTCCGCACTCAGCCGCGCCACGCCGATCAGCGTATTCATCTCATGGTTAATCGCACGGGTCGAATGCCCAATCGCCGCTTCGCGCTGCAAGCCTTCCGCCTCGCGCTCCACCCGTTCCCGCTGTAAACGTTCGGTGAATACCGCTGCCATTTCTGCCGCCACATAACGTTCCAGCTTCCACAGAATGAAGGCCAGCCCCAAATAACAAGCAATCAGGTAAACCTCGGTACGCAAATCTGTCGGATACAACCACAACACCAGCACACAAAAACTGCTGAACGCCGCCCCCACCGTAATCAACTTGTTACGCGGCTGATGCACCTCCGTCAACGCCCCAAACGTCAACAGCAGCCACGCAATCACCGCCGCCGCCTCGTGCGCATTCAAGCTCCAGGCGATATACACATCAAACGGAAAATTTACGCACCAGCGCAGGGTATCAAAGGCATCAGAACGCGCCGGAATCGCCCCCCACGGCGTAGGAATGGCTTTGAGTAGGGAAAGCCACACATTCAGCCCCGCCACCACCGCAATAACCACCATGCCAGAAAAAACCCGGTCATTGCCGGGTTGCCAATGGGAAAGCACCAGAAAC
>JBEUIR010000723.1:0-1239 GCA_040415395.1 Candidatus Thiothrix namsaraevi | reverse complement strand
TTATTGCCTATCCCATCCAGTATCAAATGGGTTACTTGGGTCATATACCCCAAGGCTTTTTCCAAGCGGTCTATGTCTTTTGGCATAGCCACCGGGGAATAGCGCAAGTTATCCACCGACATCTTAGCGATGCCGATCAGGTTATTAATTTCATGGGTAACAACGCGGACAGAATGCCCAACGGCAGCATCGCGCTGCAAACAATGGGCTTCGCGTTCAATCACGGTGCAGTGCAATTGCACCGCAAACAATTCCTGCAATTCAGCGTGTAAAGCGTGCCCGAACCGAAACAATAATGCCGCCAGCCCCACATAGCCCAGCAACCAATACCACCAAGGAATAACGCTACAAAAGACCCCGCCCAGCACAAACACCACAGTCGTCAGGATCAGCGGCAGAATCACTTGCATCAATAAACGGTAATAATGCCGCCGTAAATAAGCGTCCCACGCCTCATCCTGAATCGGTGGTGATGGTTGCATGAATCCTCACTGGCTCAAGTTACAACACGCCCAACCGTGTCGCCGCCTGCACCGCTTCCGTCCGATTACGCGCATGGAGGGTGCGCAAAATCGCACTCACATGCAGTTTCACCGTGCCATCCGAACAATTCAGCTCTCTGGCGATGGATTTATTGGGCAAACCCCTTGCCATCAAACGGATGACATCACGCTGACGCGGCGTCAAGCCGCTGTTATCAGTCTGTGGTGACAAATTCGGGGGAGGTGGGTCTTTCGGTTCAGCCCGTTGGCGTACCTCCGCTAACATCGACGGCGAAATATAAATCTCCCCTGCCAAAATCAAATGCAACGCATTTTTCACATCGCCTACGCCTGCCGATTTGGCGATATAACCCCGCGCACCTTTGGCAAGTGCTTGATTCATCATCTCTGAATTGTCCGAGCCGGACATAATCACAATCGGTGTTTCCGCCGCAAGGTTGGCGTGCAACGTTTCCAAGCCCGCCACACCGTTTTGCCCCGGTAAAAAAACATCCAACATAATCAGATCGAACGGTGCATATTGGCGCACCACGCCTGCGGCTTCTTCCACCGAACCGACTTCAAATACCGCTGCGCTGGGGTAAAAACGTTCGAGCAGACTGCCTAATGCTTCACGAAATAACGGGTGGTCATCCACAATCAAAATACGCATGGCTAAGCCCCTTGACACACGTCACAAAAACACTCAAAAAGTATGCTTAATAGTATAGGTATTTAGGGATAAAATTCGACAACA
>JBEUIR010000722.1:0-1241 GCA_040415395.1 Candidatus Thiothrix namsaraevi | reverse complement strand
AAATACATCCACATCAGCGACACCCACACGATTCCGAACATCAGCATGAAGGCAGAAGAGCGGATGCCGGTGAGATCAAGCAATGCACCAAACATAATCGGCATAAAGAAACCACCCAAACCGCCCGCCAAGCCCACCACGCCGGACACCACCCCAATGTTGTCGGGGTAATCGTCTGAGATGTATTTGAAAACGGAAGCTTTACCGATGGCGAAGACAATACCGAGGGTGAACATAATGATGGTGAATACCGTGGCATTCAGACCAATACCGAAGGTGGCGGAGCCGTTAACGGTCTGGATAGTCAAACTGGTTTGCGGGTAAGACAGGAAGAACAGGCACACCAGCGAAATCCACAGCACCCACCAAGTGATGGTATGTGCACCGAATTTATCCGAGAAATAACCACCCATTGCCCGCAAAATTCCACCGGGAATGCTGAAGGCTGCCGCCAAGAATGCAGCGGTTTTCAGATCGAAACCGTATTCCCCGATGTAATATTTGGTCATCCACAGTGCCAATGCCACGTAGCCACCAAACACGATGGAATAGTATTGGCTGTAACGCCATACCTTGGGATCTTTGAGCACGGCAAGCTGTTCACGCATGGTCACGGTTTTAGCCACTTTGTGACTCGGATCACTAAAGGTGAAAAACCAGAACACCAGTGCCATCACCAACATCAATACCGCATAGACTTTCGGAACCATCGTCCAGCCGTAGCCGACCACAATAATCGGCGCAACCAACTTAGTGACCGCCGCACCGGTATTGCCCACCCCAAAAATCCCCATGGCCGTACCTTGTTGATGTTTGGGAAACCAACGGGCGCAATAAGAGATGCCCACCGTGAATGAACCACCTGCCACCCCGACAAACAAACCAATCGTCAGGAAATGCCAGAATGCGGTGGCATAAGACAACATCCAAATCGGAATGACCGTCGATAGCATCAACACGGTGAACACAATGCGTCCGCCGAACTTGTCTGTCCACATACCTAGCGGCAAGCGAATAAGTGAGCCAGTTAACACGGGGGTTGCGATTAAAATACCGAACTGGGTTTCGTTCAAACCCAAGGTTTCCTTGATGGGAATGCCGATGACGGCGAACATCATCCAGATCATAAAGCACACGGTAAATGCCAGCGTACTCATAATGACGACCGACCATGCCTTGTATTGCTGTGTTGCCATAACTCACCTCGTAACAAAACCGTAAGTGGTTTCAAGGTGATTCTA
>JBEUIR010000721.1:0-1243 GCA_040415395.1 Candidatus Thiothrix namsaraevi | reverse complement strand
GTTCTGCCACAACTGTCCGCTTTGCCCGCGCCACCACAACAACGGCAACAGGCACGCCGCCGCAATCGCCACCCGCAGCCAGATCAGCGGAATCGCCCCAAACGCCGGAGCCGCATAGCGCATGAACAGGAACGACCCGCCCCACAAGGCTGCCAGCAGGATCAGGTCAAACAGGTTACGCGGCGTCATGCGGGGATGACAGGGATGGATAGTAGGTAAACGTTTCTGTGGTGCATGGTTTGGTGGTTACGGTATCTGCTAAAGTCATGCTTTCTATAGTGACGGATTCACCCTCATGGCACAACGCTTCGACACCTTGAACGAACGGCTAACCCGTTTCATCGCCGAACAGAAAATCTTTTTCGTCAGCACTGCCCCCGCAGACGGGCGCGTGAACCTTTCCCCCAAAGGCATGGATTCGCTGCGGGTGCTGGACGACTCCACCGTAGCTTGGTTAAACGTGACCGGCAGCGGCAATGAAACGGCAGCGCATGTGCAGGAAAACGGGCGCATGACGCTGATGTTCTGCGCGTTTGAGGGCAGTCCGTTGATCTTGCGCTTGTACGGCACTGCCACGGTTTACCATCAGCACGATGCGGAATGGGCGCAGTGGTACGGCAAATTTGAGCCGATTCCAGGGGCGCGGCAAGTTTTCGTGCTGGCTATCGAAATCGTGCAAACCTCGTGCGGCATGGCTGTTCCCTTGTTCGACTATCAGGGCGAACGTGAGCTGTTACGCGATTGGGCAGCGAAGAAAGGCGACGCCGGTATTCGTGCGTATTGGGAAGAGAAAAATCAGCTTACGCTGGATGGCAAACCGACAGGGGTGTTATGCAAACCTACTTAGCCAGCAGCTATTACATCGACTGGCAGCATCCGCACGTATTGGCGCAAGCCCAAGCGTTAGCGGCAGGTTGCACTACCCCCGAAACCATTGCCAAAGCCTGCTTTGAATTCGTGCGCGATGCCATCAAGCACAGTTGGGATTACCGCCTCAATCCGGTGACGTGCAAAGCGTCGGAGGTGTTGCAACACGGCACGGGCTATTGCTACGCCAAAAGTCATTTGCTGGCTGCGTTGTTGCGGGCGAATGGCATTCCTGCGGGCTTGTGTTACCAGCGTTTGACCATTACCGATGAGCCGCCGTTTTGCCTGCACGGGTTGAATGCGCTCTACCTGCCAGACTACGGTTGGTATCGGGTGGATGCGCGGGGCAATAAGCCGGATGTGGCTGCTGAATTTT
>JBEUIR010000720.1:0-1244 GCA_040415395.1 Candidatus Thiothrix namsaraevi | reverse complement strand
AATGAAGTCGCCGACTTCGCTTTTGGAGCAGCGACAGCGGGTACAGGATTTTTTGTGTTAAAGGAGGGTTCCGCAGTAGCGGCATGGCTGGCGGTGGTGGTGGTGGCTGGTGCGATAGGGTACGCGGGATTAACCGTCAATACCGATCAAGCGGGGCGCATGGCTGGCGCGTTGGTAAACGCCGCCAAAACAGGCGCAACCAGTGCAGCGGATGGCGTGGCTGATAGCACTAGCAGCGAATACCACGCAATTCGGCAACTACACCCGGCAGAAATCGCAGAATGCGAAGAAGTAGCGGTGATTGAAGCAAGCGTAGCGGAAACTGGTAAAGGCATAACGCTGCCAAAACGTCTGAAGTGGACGCAATCTGAGCAAGGAAAACTCAATTGCTCTCTTGCTAGTGATGGCAAGCGCTATGTGTGGAGCAATAAGTAATGAGCCTAGCCACCTATTTCAGCCCTGTTGCAACGTGGACGGTTTCCATTGCCCTGGGCGTGGCAATCATCCCGCCAATGTATCAGGGTTTCGTGGTCGGTGGCGGTTCCAACCTTCTTGAACAAGCGCGTCAAGAAGTCGCTTACCTGTTTTCGTGGGCAAAACCTAGCGCCATCCGCAAGCCGTTAGAGGGTGATGCGGTCATCACATCCCCTTACGGGATGCGCAAACATCCGAAAACAGGTCTGCAAGCCATGCATAACGGCAAGGATTACCGCTGCAACGTTGGGCAACCCGTGGGCGCTATTGCCGATGGTGTTATCAATTTTGCAGGCATGGCGGGGCATTCCGGTTTGCTGGTAGCAATCGACCATGCAGACGGGATGCAGTCACTCTATGCACACCTTTCAGCCACCGAAAGCACACCCGGTGCGCAGGTAAGGGCAGGGGATGTTATCGGCGCTTGTGGCAATACCGGGCGTTCTACTGGACCACATTTGCACCTAGGTTTAAAGCAACACGGGCAATTCATCGACCCGACTACTAAGGGACTCTAAGCAATGGAAAACGAAGCCATTTTTAACCACATTGATGCGCGTCTTGACCGTATCGAAAAGCTCACCCGCAAGACTTACCGCCAAACCATGCCCGAAATGCCGTGGTTATTCGCCGCCATTGCCGGTGCGGTGGTGGTGGGTCTTGGCTATGTGTTTTACCCGCAACTGCCTGCACCGTTCAAAGATGCTATTGAGCCGCGTATCGACGTGGCACAAAACCATTTCTACACCATTGGGCAAGCGTTCGCCGAC
>JBEUIR010000719.1:0-1245 GCA_040415395.1 Candidatus Thiothrix namsaraevi | reverse complement strand
CTCCCAGAGGTAGAGGGGCTTAAGAGGGAAGAATTTGGGGCCGCATCTTGCTCCCCCTCTACCTCCGGGAGAGGGGGCTGGGGGGTGAGGGTCTTCAACACTGAATGGATTTTATCTAAAACACTTGGCATGGATGCTTCAATGTCACGGTTCCAGAAACGTAGGACATGGTAGCCCTGTGCGATGAGAAATTGGGTACGGATTTGGTCATATTCTGCCTGATCGACTTCTGCATGGTGGATACCGTCCAGTTCCACAATAAGCTTTTCCGCTCGGCATACAAAATCCACGATGTAGTACCCAACAGCATACTGGCGATGAAACTTGTAACCATCCAGTTGGCGATTACGCAATTGCTGCCACAAACACTGTTCTGCGGGTGTTTGTTGTTGCCGAAGCAGGCGAGATTTCTCACGGTTTATTATTGTCATGGCACTCTACTTCTTAGCCCCTCTACCTCTGGGAGAGGGGTTGGGGTGAGGGTCTTTGGCGGGGATGATGAAAAACTTGTGTTTCATTTCTTCCGTTTCTTCCGTTTCTTCCTTGATTTGCTCGCTCCCGACGCTGCCACGGTCTGCCGTGGTGTCCCACCACGCCTGCCCGCGTCAGATCCGTCCGCTCTTTGCTGTTCTGCGACTCCGCCGCCCTGACCCGACCTGAGCTCAAGACCTAGGACAAGCCGAAAACCAAGGTCGCTGTCACGGTCGTCGGGCGTGAGCCTGAAGCGGCAGGCGGATCGGCAGTACCTGCCATCGCCGTTCCACGAGCCGCCGCGCACCACGCGCCCGACGCCCGCTTGGTCGCCTCCGGCGACACCCTCCGGGTCTTTAACCGGCGAAGCCGGTAATTTTTCTTGCCACACATCCTGACACCATTCCCACACGTTGCCGTGCATTTCATACAATCCCCACGGGTTGGCTGGAAGGGATTTGACGGGAACGGTCTTTTTTCTATATAGACCTTTTTCACCATTGGCGTAGGGGTAATTTCCGTCGTAATTAACTTGTTCTGGGGTGATGTTATCGCCGAACGAAAACGGGGTAGTGGTTTCGGCGCGGCAAGCGTATTCCCACTGGGCTTCAGTCGGAAGTTTGGCTTGAAGGCCGGGAAGCAGGCCATTCAGTTTTTTAATAAATTCCTGACTGTCATTCCAGCTTACCTGTTCTACCGGGTTATTGGGGTTGTCGGTGAAGGTGCTGGGATTTTTACCCATGACGGCTTGCCATAGCGACTGGGTAACGGTGG
>JBEUIR010000718.1:0-1245 GCA_040415395.1 Candidatus Thiothrix namsaraevi | reverse complement strand
CTCCCCGCAATTGATTACCCAACAAGCGGAAGGGCAAGCTGCTGGTGTGGAAGTGCGCCAGCGCAATCTGGCACTCGAAGCCGATAGCCGTTACGTCGCTGCGCGTTCCAGCCCGCCGGTCAGCGGTTGGCAACAGGAATTGCAGCAAGTGACCACCACCTTGCACTTGCCCCCCGGCTGGTTGCTGTTTGCGGCGAGTGGCACGGATAATTTGCCGCTGACGTGGTTGCAGCAATGGAGCTTACTGGATTTGTTTCTGGTATTGCTGACCACGGTGGCAACCGGCTATTTATTCGGCTGGCAATGGGGCGCGGTGGCAGGATTTGCTTTGTTGCTGACTTGGCATCAACCGGATGCGCCGCGCTTGTTGTGGTTGAATCTGTTGGCGGTCACGGCTTTGCTGCGTTCCGTGCCGGAAGGGGCGATTCAACGTTGGTTGGGGCGTTACCGCTGGCTGAGCTTGCTGGGATTGGTGCTGGTGATTTTGCCCTACACCATTGATACAGTGCGTTTGGCGCTGTACCCGCAGTTGGAATACAGCACCAGTGGCGGCATGAATGGCGTGGTCTATACCTCAGCCGCCGCACCCGCCGCTGAGAAGGAGATGGTAAGGTTTGCAGACCAAGCCGCTATGCCTGACGCGCCAGCACCTGCTCCCATGATGAAATCGGAGAATTATGCGCGTGAGAAAATGAATAGTTTGGCAAACATCAGCGCGTATCCTGAGGCACGACCCGCCAAACAGCAGGTCAATCTGCGTGAAATCGACCCCAATAGCATGATTCAAACTGGCCCCGGTTTGCCCACATGGCAATGGAATCAGGTGCGTCTGGAGTGGTCAGGGGTGATTCAACCCGATGAGCGCATGGGCTTGTGGCTGATTTCGCCGCTGGCACATTCGCTGCTCAAAGTGTTGGGGGTGATTATTATGCTGATTTTGGCGGCACGTTTGGCGCTGGTTTCCGGCAAATTGGTGGCGTTGTGGCAAGCGACACAATCCGCCAAACGCGGTTTATCCTTGGCGTTGTTACTGGCGATGACCGTACCGTGGGTAATAGTAACACTGCCGCAAACTGCCTTGGCAGAATCGCCTGCTGTTGCAGAAATGCCTGCCGCTTCAGTCGTGCAAAGCACTAATACACCCGATCCCAGCCTGCTGGAAACCTTGCAAGAACGTCTGCTGCGTGCGCCTGAGTGCTTGCCAAACTGTGCGCAAATCGAACAAATGAATCTTAATGTGGGAAA
>JBEUIR010000717.1:0-1245 GCA_040415395.1 Candidatus Thiothrix namsaraevi | reverse complement strand
TGTGCCAACTGCGTACCGGCATAGACATACACAATCGTACCCGCCAACATCCCCAATTGGCTCACCCAATAGAATGTCCTGGTACGAAAGTTAGTAATCCCCATCAGCAAGTTGATCAGGAAAAACGGGAATAGGGGAACCAAGCGCAACGCAAACAGGTATAAAGCACCTTCTTTGGCAATACCGGCGTTAATGGCTCGCAATTTATCGGGGTAACGGGCACGCAAACTATCCCGCAAAACATAACGCGACACCAGAAACGCCAGCGTAGCACCGAGCGTGCTGGCGAATGACACCATGATTACCCCTGTCACCAAGCCAAACAATGCTCCCGCCAGCACCGTCATAATCGCCGCACCGGGCAGGGACAAAGCCGTCACTGCCAGGTAGATCACGAAGAAAATGAGCAAAGTACTGACCGTGTTTGCCGCGTAGTGCGCAGCAAAGGCATCTTGTTGGGCTTTAATGTAATCCAGCGAAAAATACTGCTGCAAATCGAAAATGAAAAAAGCAGCAATAGCACTAAGGAGTGCCGCAATGAGCAGGGTTTTCTGGTTCATGGGGTGAGCCTTTTATTATGAGTGTTTATTTGCTGGAAAAGAAAATATCACCGTAAGCAGCCTGTGCCTCTCCTTGCCTGTAAATCGACACGGATACGGCGCACCAAACCAGAAGCACTCGCTTGACTGGTAGCGGTTAGCACGGTTTCCTTGCCTTGTTGCTCGAATTCATAAGCGGTCTTGCCGCTAAACACTTGCGGTTTCCAGTCAGTAAGCTGCTGTTGGGAAAAGTCACCCACGGGTACATTGTCGGCTGCCATTAGCGGGTGGCTCGCCATAACACCTAGAATAATCAATGTTTTATATACGTTGCGTTGCCATGTGTTCATTATTAACCTTCCTTTTGCGCCATGCACTGAAGTGATTTTATGTTGTCATCACTGAGTCATACGTCACAGGTCTTGGTTTGGATGCAGCGATATTGTGACGAGCGCAGGCGATGCAGGCATTGTCACTTGGAATAGATGAGTGACTTGTCGCTAAGTGAGCATAAGATACGTTAGACTGCTGTTAGAACTTGAGGTCTGACAGGAGTGGCTGCGTATGGGTAAATGGTGCGTGAAATTGAAATCGTTCAGGTCAAAAAGTCTGGTAGCAAAGGTCATATCTGGCTGGAAATTAAATACCAATAAACCAGTGCCAATACAAGCACTGGCATGTATGGTGCTAGACTTGCAACTATTGT
>JBEUIR010000716.1:0-1248 GCA_040415395.1 Candidatus Thiothrix namsaraevi | reverse complement strand
AATCATTAGTTATAAAAAATTGTGATCACAATAATCTATTACGCATCGGGGCTGCCATGAGAATAATAAAAGTTTTGCTATTGGGGATGACGGCGAGTGCCATCTTGCCATTTTCTGTTACTGCTAACCCTCACATTGCACCCGCACAGCCAGTCAATATGAATGAAGCACCGCCACCTTGGAATGGGAACGTTCCCGCGCCCGCAGCCATGCCGCAAGCAGACGGGGCATCCAAGGGTTCCAGCGTGGAAAACTGGTATCGCAACCGCCGTAAAACAGAGACTAACGTTGGCAGTGAATTGGCGGCATTACAAGCGGCGGCTGAACGTGGCGACGCCAAAGCGCAATACAAGTTAGCCATGCTGTACCGCAATGAGGAAAATCCGCAAGCCGACCTTAAGCAATCACTAGACTGGCAACAGCGTGCTGCACAAGCCGGGTACATGGAAGCCCAATACGGTCTAGGCTTATTGTATGCAAATGGGCAATACCTGCCCGCCGATGACCAACAGGCACGTCACTGGTTCGATCAGGCGGCAGCACAAGGTCATGTTGCCGCTCGCTTGGCGCTGCTTTCACTTGATAATGGTGCGCCTGCACAAGCGATTGCCACTTCCAACAACTTGAAAATGCAAGAACCCCGGCAACGTGCCGAAACGCGAGTAGCTGCGGCTGCCACTATGCCGCCGATTCCGGTGGTTGATCCTGCCAGTCGCCCAGAGCCAGTTAGCACGCCCGCATCTCTACCCATGCTGGCGCAACCCGCCGATCAAGATGAGCAGCCTGTATCGGATAAACTGGATCTCACTGGCATCGAGCCTGAAGTCTTGCGTCAGGCAGCAGAGTCAGGCGACAAACAGGCGCAATTGATGCTGGGGACGATGTACGAAGACGGTATCGGTGGCTTGCCAGCGGATTTGCGCGAAGCTGCGTATTGGTATGAGCAGGCTGCCAAGCAAAATTACCCCAAAGCCCAATACAACCTTGGATTGTTGTATGAAGATGGGCGAGGTGTCACGCAAAACGATAAGCAAGCCGCCTACTGGTATGATAAAGCCGCTAAAGCGGGGTTTACTGAGGCGCAAAACAACTTGGGTGTGCTGTTGGTCTTGGGTAAAGGGGTCAATAAAGACCCTAAAAAAGCAGAAAAATTATTCAATGATGCTGCTGCTAAAGGTAACGCAGATGCCCAACGTAATTTGGAGATGTTACGGAGAGGTTAAATAATTGTAATGTTTTCAAAAGAAA
>JBEUIR010000715.1:0-1249 GCA_040415395.1 Candidatus Thiothrix namsaraevi | reverse complement strand
TCGAAACCCGTTACACTTTCAACGGGCAGGAATGCCAAACCCGTTACGTTGCCGCTGCGTTGGCTACTTTTCTGCAAGCCGATGAGATCACCGTGCTGGCAACGGAACAAGCGTACACCTCCCACGCACAAGGGCTGACCGAAGAATTGGAGCGCTTGCAACTACCGCAACCGACCATTCTCCGCATTCCCTCTGGCGGTAATACCGAAGAGTTGTGGCAACAGTTCGCGATCATTAGCGAGGCGGTGACAGCGGGGAACGTGGCGCAGGTCAGTTTCGACATTACCCACGGGTTCCGCGCTCAACCGTTTTTTGCCGCTGCGGTGATCAACTACTTGCGCTCGACGCTCGATACTGTGCCTACGATGCAAGCCTTTTACGGGGAATGGCGCAAGGATGAAACCACCTCGCCGATTTGGGACATCAGCACCTTCATTGGGCTGCTCAACTGGTCAAGCAGCCTGCAAAGTTTCATGAAAACCGGGCACGGTGCGGGCTTGGCAACACTGGCAAAACAGGAAAATGCGACCATCCAAAAGGCGGGGCAAGGCGAACGCCCCAGAACCTTGGCGAGTTTGGCGGACTCCATCCGTGCATTTTCGGACAATATTTCCACGGTACGTGTACCGCAAATCATCACGGGCAAAGAACGTGGCAGTGCCAGCGATGTACTCGCCAAGATTGCGCAAAGCGAAGCCGAAGTGCGTACCCATTTCATGCCATTGTTCCCAGTGTTGGAACAGTTGCAAGCCAAGCTGCAAGGCATTCCTGCGGATTCGTTGTTTAGCCCGCAGGGGCATCAGGCGATGTTGGAGCTGGCAAAATTGTATGTCAGCTACGAGCGTTACCCCGAAGCGGCGATTGTGTTGCGCGAAGGTTGGGTTTCGCTGTATGCGGAAACACTAGGCGCAGATGAGCAACAATTGAAACCCGATGTCCGCAGCAATATGGAAAACCGCTGGAATGCAGCCGAAGGCAAAGACTCACCAGAACGGATTGCCGACCAGATACGCAATGTACGAAATGACATCCAGCACGGTGGTTTTAAGGAAAAAGATGCGCGTAACCCTGCGAACAGTTTGATTCGAGACTTGCAAATATTGCTCGACAAATTTGAAGCAAAACTTAAGGCGTAAGCTCACTTTCGTGCAAACTATTCGGTAGTGCTATGATGGCAGCATCAAGGCAGTAACAGGAGCAGAGATGATGACAAAAGTTGCAATCATGCCAGTACCTGATGGGCATGGTC
>JBEUIR010000714.1:0-1250 GCA_040415395.1 Candidatus Thiothrix namsaraevi | reverse complement strand
CATCCTCACGGTTAATCACCTTGAGGATGATTTGACACAAACGCTGCCAGTCCGACGGTTTGTTTAAAAAGCCATTCATCCCCGCCGCTAGGCATTGTTGCCTAACTTCCCCATTCGTATGCGCAGTCAAAGCGATGACGGGAATATTAGGGTTGGGAGAATGTTGGCGTATCCATTGCAACACGTCAAAGCCGCTCATGTCGGGCAGGTTAATATCGAGTAATACCACATCAAACGGGTGCTGTTGCAAGTACAGCAACGCACTTTGCCCGTCTGCGGCGACTTCAACCTTGCCGCCTTGAGCGCTCAATAGTTCGTAACCCAGCAAACGATTCATAAATTCGTCATCGACCAATAAAATGCGGATGCCCTGCGGCAGTTGGCACAGGGGTTGAGGTGCTACTGAGGCTTCGGTATGGGCGATGTAAAACGGCAAAGTGAAGAAAAAATGGCTGCCTTGACCCACGGTACTTTCAACCGCTAATTTTCCGCCCAAACAGGTAACGAGGCGGCTGCTAATCGCCAGCCCTAAGCCGATACCGTCCTGTGAAAGGTTGGAGGTGGGTTTGGCTTGGGTAAATTCATCAAAAATCGTCGATAATTTTTCAGCAGCAATGCCAATCCCCGTATCACGCACCGAAAAAGACAGGCGTAATTGCCGTGGTTCTGCTGTCGCATGGCATTGCACTGTACACGTGACCGAACCTTCGACGGTATAACGCAGCGCATTTTGCAGCAAATTGGTCAGGATTTGGGTTAAGCGCAAACGGTCGCCCAGTAACGTTTCTGTGATGGCATCATGCCCGATAAATGCCAACGACAAGCCTTTTTTCTGCGCCTGATTATTGGTTAAATCATGCACTTGGCGCATGACAATACTCAGTTGAAAGGGTTCTTGCTGTAGCTCCAGACTATTGCTTTCAATTTTGGCGATGTCTAACACATTGCCCATTAAGCGTGACATGTGTTGGGAGGTTTGCTCCAGTTGCGTGACGTATTCTGCTTGTTTGGGGGTGAGCGCGGTGAGGCGTAACAGCGTGCCTAAGCTGGTGATGGCGTTGAGCGGGGTGCGCAATTCATGGTTAATGGTTGCCAGAAAGCTGCTTTTGGCTTGATTTGCCGCTGCGGTGCGTTGCATGGCTTCACGCAATAACCTGACTTTTTCCATTTGGATAACGGATAGCAGCAGCAAAAAAATCAGGTGTCCCAGTGGCATGGCAGTGACGTAAAACGCTTTTACATCCCAGTGT
>JBEUIR010000713.1:0-1250 GCA_040415395.1 Candidatus Thiothrix namsaraevi | reverse complement strand
CCAAACCCGAACGCTGTAACGCTTGATACACGCGCAACTTTGTCCGCGCAATATAGAACTCGATACCCGCAAACTTGAGACGATCTGCCAGCTTCTCTGAAACAGAAACCGAAGAACGGTATAGCTGATTACAACATAAAAATTTAGGTAAGAAGCCGTTACATTTATCAACGGCTCCTCACTCCAAAATCGTGATCTAAAACCAAACTACTTAACCAGCACGGAAATAATCATGGTTTTGCTCGCCTTCGCCGCTAACTCGCCGACAGTCCAAATTCCGGTAGCCTCGACATAAGCACCCGCGCTGTCATCGCTGACGTACTGGACACCTGCTGGCAATTGCTCCATGACTTCTACACCCGTTGCGGCAACATCGCTTTCATTGGTGACGGTCAGGGTATACACCACCGTGTCACCGCGCTTAGCCGTGGTGGGAGCGACTTCTTTAGTAAGCTTCACATCCGTTTGCGCCGGTGCTGACTTGTAACCAATATCCAAAGAGTGGTTATTTTCACCGACATTGCCTACCGTAAATGCAATCTCACCCGCGCTAGTCGCATCGGAGTCACGCACATCGGTCATAGGATTATTATCACTCGCACCATCCGCATTTTTCTGGGTAACGCCTAAACCATTCAGTGGCGTTTGCCCTGCACTGCTAACAGTTATTTTGCAGCTCTCGCCCGCACTCATGAAGGTTGCATTAGTTGCACTGGAGAACAGGAATTGCCCACCATTCGCCGTTGTTACAGTGGCTGCTTCTGCACCACAGGTAAGGACAACCTCAACACCATCAATCCCCGCTTCATCAGCATCTTGAATACCATCACCATCCGTATCCAGCCACACGCGGTTGCCGATTTCAATGGGAGCCGGTTGTGCCAAAACCTCCATATCCCCTAATCCTGCTACTTTACCGAACGGATCGCCCAGCACTGTGACAGTACGCGGTGTTTGGTGAATAGCGTAATAACGCAGCGGTGAAATCGTCCGTGATGCCGTAGCACTGGCAGGTGCATTGGCAAGATAAGTACGGATACCCTGACGTAGATCAACAATATGGGCGGGCGTCATGATCGTACCCGTTCCTGGCAAGCTAACCAAAGTCCCCATATCATTTTCGTCGTGCTCTGCATCATCATCCACGAATTCATTAGCTGCCAACGTGTACGTACCGTCTCCATTAGGCAAAGCGGCTAACGTGTCCCCAAATCCCAGAGCCAATGCCTGCGAACGCACGATGCTTTCAT
>JBEUIR010000712.1:0-1254 GCA_040415395.1 Candidatus Thiothrix namsaraevi | reverse complement strand
GTATTCAATACGCCCCTACATTGGGACGTTCTACCGTAGGGGCGTATTGCATACGCCCTCTTCGGCTTACGCAGCAGCAGCAATCGCTGGTGCTGCTTCGTCCTTGATCCACGGCGCTTTCATCTTGCCCCAGCAAGGGTTGTTCAGCGTCATGTCCATGTCACGGGCGAAGATGGCGAAGCCGTCATAGCCGTGATAAGGGCCGGAGTAGTCCCAAGAGTGCATTTGGCGGAAGGGGATACCCATTTTCTGGAAGATGTACTTTTCCTTGATGCCTGCACCGATCAGATCCGGCTTGACCTTTTTGACGAACTCTTCAAATTCGTAGCCAGTCACGTCGTCATAGATCAGGGTCGCGTTACCCATGTCTTTGATAGTACGGTCGTAATCGTCGTTATGGGCGAACTCGTAACCTGTGCCCACGACTTCCATGCCGAGGTCTTCATACGCACCGATAACGTGACGTGGGCGCAAGCCACCGACGTACAGCATGACGCGCTTGCCTTCCAGACGTGGACGGTATTTGGCAATAACCGCATCGTATTGGGCTTTGTAACGCTCAATCACGCGCTCTGCGCCTTCCTTGATGGTGTCGTCGAAGTAGCCTGCAATTTTACGCAGGGATTCGGCGATTTTGGTCGGGCCAAAGAAGTTGTATTCAACCCAAGGAATACCGTACTTTTCTTCCATGTGGCGGGAGATGTAGTTCATGGAACGGTAGCAGTGCAGCAGGTTCAGCTTCACTTTCGGGGTCAGTTCCATTTCAGCCAGCGTGCCGTCACCCGACCATTGGGAAACCACGCGCAGACCCATTTCTTCCAACAACGTGCGTGAAGACCATGCGTCACCACCGATGTTGTAGTCGCCGATAATGGAAACGTCATACGGTGTGCCAACAAAGCTGTTGTCGCCGTCGCGCTTATCCAGTACCCAGTCACGGATCGCGTCATTGGCAATGTGATGACCGAGAGATTGGGAAACACCCCGGAAACCTTCGCAACGTACCGGCACAACCGGCTTGTTGAGTTCTTTAGCGGCTTTCTTGGAAACGGCTTCGATGTCGTCACCGATCAGACCAATTGGGCATTCAGACTGGACAGAAATGCCTTTCGCCAGTGGGAACAGGCTTTCGATTTCGTTCATGATTTTGGCGAGTTTTTTGTCGCCGCCGAATACGATGTCTTTCTCTTGGAAGTCAGAGGTGAAGTTCATCGTGCCGAAGGTGTTGATACCGGTCGTACCAACATAATAGTT
>JBEUIR010000711.1:0-1255 GCA_040415395.1 Candidatus Thiothrix namsaraevi | reverse complement strand
GGTTACGGTCGCCGGGGTCGCGTTCAAATTTCAGAATCTGGGACAGACCCAAATCCATGTGACCGCCTTTTTCCGTTTTGAGGATTTTACCGGCTTCAAAATTGCATTACATCCCCCATGTATTGCAATACCCAAGGAACATCCATGCCAGACACCACACTCCAAACCCTGCTTGCCGGGGTCGCCAACAACACCATCGTCCCCTATCTTGGCGCAGGTGCGCTGCAAGGTTCGGTCGATAAACTCAATGGAATGCCGATTCCTGCCGATAGCGATAGCCTGATTCTCGCTATGAACGGCGGCAAACCGATGTCAGCCCGTTTGATGTGGGAATTCCCACGTGCGGCAATGGATGTGGAGCTGAAACGCGGGCGCAAAGCCGTCCACAACTTTCTCGAAGACACCTACGGCAAGCGCAAATGGACACGCGCCCCGTTGCACGATTGGCTTGCCAGCATCGAGCCGCATTACGTGATCGACAGCAACCGCGACACCCAGTTACAGGATACTTACGCCGACCAGCCGCACACCCTGATTCGGGGAACGGCGCGGATTTCTGGGACAAATTACCGTTTCGTGTTGAACGAATACACCGGCAGCGGCGGCTACCGCGAAATTACCCAGGAAGAGGTGAATCCCGACCTACCTATCCTGTTCAAGCCAATGGGTAGCCCGCGCCCGGATGCAAATTACATTGCCTCCGACGCTGACTATGTGGACTACATCACCGAGCTGATGGGTGGGTTTGCGATTCCCGATTTCCTCAAGGAATACCGCAAGGGCAAGCAATATTTGTTCATCGGGATGCGCTTGCAACGCGACACTGACCGCATGGTGATGTCGGACATTACCTACGCCTCGGCTGAACCCAAAGGCTGGGCATTGATTCCGCAACCGACTGACAAGGAAGTGCGTTTTTGTGCACGGATGGGGATTGAGATTATTGCGGCGGATGTAGCGGACTTGCTGGCAGCGGCTGGTTTCAGCGTGGCAGTAGCCGCTTGAGCGTGCGGGCAATGTAGACGATTGACCGCCTACATTGCTTGCTAGCAGAGCAGTTTAGACAAAATGGTGGGTGGACACGAAATGCTGGATAGCCTCGTGAACTTCGTGCGAACGGCGCGTGTCTTCGTGACTTTCCACATACTCAAGGTATTCGTGCATGTGTCATCTTCCCTACATCACATTCCCGACATTCCCCCCCAAACCCCTTTGTCGCACACCCAACAACAAAACCCCAACCAACTGTAAATAA
>JBEUIR010000710.1:0-1255 GCA_040415395.1 Candidatus Thiothrix namsaraevi | reverse complement strand
CCGCAAATCGTGCGGCGATTAGACTTGTGTTTGCGGCGATTAGGCACTATAAACACCGTAATAGCTGCGGTGATTACGATGAAATGGATACATGAACAACCTGACTGGCCTCGTTTTTACTGGGATGACAAAGCCTTAAGCACCCCGTTGGCATCGGTGCGCCACCAACAAGGGCGGTTGCTGGGGTGTATGGAGGCGTTGGGGTTTTCGTTCCAGATGGAAGCCAGCTTGAATGCGCTGACCAATGACGTGGTGAAATCGTCTGCCATTGAAGGTGAGCGACTGAACCGAGAGGAAGTCCGTTCGTCGATTGCCCGCAAATTGGGGATGGATCAGGGCGGGCATTTGCCTGCCAGCCGCCATGTGGAGGGCATTGTCGAAGTAATGCTGGATGCAACGCAGGCTTACCCACAAGCGTTGACCGAAGAACGTTTATGCGCGTGGCACTGCGCTTTGTTTCCGAGCGGTTTCAGTGGCATGACCCCGATTATGGTGGGGATGTGGCGACCGCCTTCGGCGGGGGCGATGCAGGTTATATCCGGTGGTTACGGGCGTACACGGGTGCATTTTGAAGCACCAGAAGCCACCCGTTTGCCAGATGAAATGGCGGCGTTTTTGGATTGGTTCGCGGCTGATGGCGGGCTTGACCCGGTGTTGAAAGCGGGTGTGGCGCATTTTTGGTTTATCACCTTGCACCCGTTTGAGGATGGTAACGGACGTATTGCCAGAGCGATTGCGGATATGGCGTTGGCACGAGCGGATCAAACGCCGCAGCGGTTTTACAGCATGTCGACGCAAATTGAAGCCGAACGCAAACACTACTATGAGCAATTGGAACGCCAGCAACGCGGTTCGCTGGATATTACGCCGTGGCTTGGCTGGTTTTTGGGGTGTCTGGAGCGGGCAATTGTGAGTGCTGGGGAGGCGTTGGGCGCAGTGTTGCACAAAGCCAAGGTGTGGGAATGTTTGCACCCTTATGCGGTGAATGCGCGGCAGCGGGTGGTGTTGAACCGGATGTTGGGGGATTTCGAGGGGTATTTGAATACATCAAAATACGCGACCTTGGCGAAATGCTCGAATGATACGGCTTTGCGCGATATTGCAGCGTTGCTGGCGTGGGGCGTGTTGGTACAGAATCCGGCGAAGGGGCGGAGTACCAGTTTTCGGCTGGTGACGGCGGCGGAGTTACAGGTATTACTGATTAACCCTACCTTGTAAAGCCAACAAAGGCGACAAATTTATCATCAGTGCATTT
>JBEUIR010000709.1:0-1256 GCA_040415395.1 Candidatus Thiothrix namsaraevi | reverse complement strand
GAGCAGCGTTTACACGACATACCGGACGGAGATGATTGCGTCGGGGTGTTAAGTACTGATCTTACACAGAAGAAACCCCTCCCAACCTCCCCTTATCAGGGGAGGAGCAAGAGAGTGTACCTCTGGGCAGTTTGATTTGAGGTTCATGTTGTTCTCTTGCTAGATTTAGAGGCATGAAAAGTCGCTGTTACCAACCCTATCATGACAACCTTGTTGCATTGGCACGGATCAACCGGAAAAATTCGACACCTGCTGAATGCAAAATGTGGTCAGAAATTCTGCGCCGCAGGCAATTAACAGGTTTCAAATTCCTGCGTCAAAAACCCATTGACGGTTATATTGTTGATGGCTGCTTACCCCGCGAACTGCCGCTGTTGGATCTCACGGCGGTTCTGTGCCTCAACGCTCAACGTAGCGGTCGGGCGTGCCAGTAAACGCGGCAAACCAATTGGTTCGCCACTTTCTTCACAGTAGCCATAGTCACCAGCATCCACACGCTCCAAGGCTTCGCTGATCTTTTTCAGCAGCTTGCGGTCACGGTCACGGGTACGCAATTCCAGCACATGTTCTTCTTCCAGCGTGGCTTGATCTGCCGGGTCGGGCAGCAATTCGCTCTCACGCAAGGATTGCATGGTCTCTTCGCCGCGCTCCAGAATTGCGCTTTTCATGTCCAGCAACATACCCCGAAAGAAAGCCAGTTGCTGCGCATTCATGTAATCCTCTGGCGGCATCACCAGTAATTCAGCTTCCGTCATCGTTACCCCCACACCGGAATCGGGTCTGGAAAGCGTTTCCAGCCATCCGGTTTCAGTCACGCTGCGTTGATCGTCTTCGCCCAAGGATTCGCCAACCTCTTGCAAGGAACGGGCGCGATCCAGTTCACGCGGGAAATTGGCGGCATCCACCGTCACAATACGATGACGGGCAGGCGGTTATCGGTGGCGTTGTGCATTATTGAAATCCTTCATGCAACTTTATTGCATTGGATTGTAGTGAGGTCGCTTTATATTTGCAACCAAGTTGCATTGGTATATCTATTTCAGGACTTGCCCAGCAGAGGGATGTTTCCCCCATACGCGCCAACTTAGCCCCCTATCCCCTTGATTGTGTGGTAAGCCAGTAACGAGGGTATCAGTTGACCCGGCAGAAGTGTGCCTTCTCATGCTACTTGGGCAGCTTCGGTTATTATGGTGTTTGCAATTGTATACCTTGTTAGAGGCGAATGATTTGCAGGGGTTAAAGACGCTGTTTCACAG
>JBEUIR010000708.1:0-1258 GCA_040415395.1 Candidatus Thiothrix namsaraevi | reverse complement strand
TAGGGCAATCGCATTAAAATGGTCTTGACAAAAGTCCCTTAAGCTTGTTCCCTTTCATGCTTTTGGTTGCCTGATGAAACTCCGCCCGACAGCCTCGATACTCGAACACTTTGCTTCAATCCCTGACCCACGCTTAGATCGCCGTAAGCGACACAAACTGAGCGACATTTTCTTTATCACGCTGTGCGCGGTGATTTGCGGCGCGGATGACTGGGCATCCATCGAACAGTTTGGCAGAGCCAAAGAAAAGTGGTTCACCATCGTCCTAGATTTGAAGCATGGCATCCCGTCACACGATACCTTTGGGCGAGTTTTTGGGCTGATTGACACCCAACAATTCAGCGAATGTTTTAGCCGCTGGGTAGCTGATTTGAGCGACCTTAGTAACGGTGAAATCATTGCCATCGATGGTAAATGCCTGCGCCGTAGCTTTGATAACGCATCAGATAAGTCGGCCATTTACATGGTCAGTGCTTGGGCAACCCAAAACCAGTTAGTGCTAGGTCAGCAGCGGGTGGATGACAAGTCCAATGAAATCACCGCCATCCCTAAGCTATTGATGCAACTGGATATTGCAGGTGCAGTAGTGACGCTGGATGCGATGGGATGCCAAACCGCCATTGCCCAACAAATCGTAGACAAAGGTGCAGATTACCTGCTCAGCCTGAAGGGTAATCAAGGCACACTTCACCAAGACGTGAAGCTGTTCTTTGAATCGGCTAACACCTGCCCACCCGTGGGACATGTCAGCTATGACGGTGGACATGGACGGATTGAGACCCGTAGTGTACGCGCCACATCAGCTATCGACTGGTTAAAGAAAGACCATGCTCATTGGCCTAAGCTCACTAGCATCATTGCTGTGACGGCTACCCGCGAATGCAAGGACAAAACCACGGAAGAAACCCGTTACTTCATCACCAGTATGGAAGCCTCAAACCCTGAACGTTTAGGGCAAATCGTGCGTGCGCATTGGGGCATCGAGAACAATTTGCATTGGGTACTGGACTACGCTTTCCGCGAAGATGACCAACGGATGCGTTCCGGTAACAGCGATGCGAATATGGCGGTTGTTCGGCATATTGCCCTCAATTTGGTCAAAACCGAAAAAACCGTCAAGCTCGGCGTGAAAAACAAACGTCTTAACGCAGGCTGGGATGAGGATTACCTGCTAAAAATCGTTACAGGCAGACCGGGGGCTACCAAGCCTAAAACTTAGGGCTTTGTAAAACAAGATATTTTTAATGCGATTGCCCTA
>JBEUIR010000707.1:0-1262 GCA_040415395.1 Candidatus Thiothrix namsaraevi | reverse complement strand
GCTCAGCTTTTCGCTGACTTGCTGCGTTTTGTGGCTATTACCAAGAAAATCCCGTTTGCGATTGGCAAGGGTGAATCGGTCACGGATGCGCTTGCTATTCTAGATGAACTCGAAGAATGGGCAGAACGCGAAAAAATCATTCAAAAAATCGAAGTCGAAACAGGACGCAAGGTAAACAGGATCGCATCTGTTGAGCAGTGGCTGGATGATGCTGTGCAACACGCGATACACCCTGATCTTGAGGCGATGACCGATGACGAATTGCTGGCGATGGCAGATACTGAAGTCAAACAACACCGCGCGGAAAAACGGGCGTTAGAAGCTATACAAGCCAGTCGTCATTAATCAAAGCCACACATGACCCACACAACAAAGAAACTCATTTTTGATACCAGCTCTCTGATTGGGGCGGTCATCAATGCCAAATCCTTGCCTGCTTTGGTTTTTGCCCAAGCCAAACAAGCGCACACACTGTTCATTTCGTTGGAAACTCTCACCGAGCTTCAAGAAGTTGTTGCCAGAAAGAAATTTGACCGCTATTTCATCGGCAAAGAGGCGAGCCGGAGAGAAGATTTCTTTGCTGAATACCGTGCAATCGCTCAGCTTGTTGAACCTACGCATACCGCGACGGAGTGCCGAGATGAAAACGACAATATGTTTTTATCGCTCGCCTTATCGGTTGAAGCGGATATGATCGTCTCCAGCGATAATGATTTGCTGGTGTTGAATCCCTACAAGAATATTCGGGTACTGACTGTCAGGCAGTATGCGGAGGAAAATGGCTTGCTCTCTGGTTCATGATACACGTGGCGGGCTTGATGCCTGCCTTGCTTGCGCCTATAGTCAGAGTACCTAAATTACTAGAGAACGCGCTCTATGACTGCGATCACTATTCAAATACCGGATTCCGTTTTGCCCGTGCTACACCTAGACCCCGCAGGCTTTGTGGAAGAGATGCGCCTTGCCGCTGCCATCAAGTGGTATGAATTACGGCGAGTGTCGCAGGAAAAGGCAGCGGAAATAGCCGGAATCAGCCGGGCTGATTTCATCACTGCATTGTCGTTGGCGAAGGTTTCTCCTTTCCAGCTAACAGCGGATGAGATACGCGAGGAATTGCATGACCTCTATTAAACGGGTGGTGATAGCAATCAAAGGGGTCAGACTCGATTGATTATCCTCTAGTACTGGGTTATGATTGTCGCTTCGATTATAATCAATCGAGTCTCACCCCTTTGATTGGAGATGCCATGCCTCGCCAACCG
>JBEUIR010000706.1:0-1263 GCA_040415395.1 Candidatus Thiothrix namsaraevi | reverse complement strand
TGCCGCGCCGCAGGCGACAACCGAATCGGTGGCATCTGCCAACGTTCCGCAATTTTCTGCAAGAAAAAATCCGCCAGCAACAAAATATCCTCCTGGCGTTCGCGTAGCGGTGGCACTTTCAACTTGATCACATTCAGGCGGTAATACAAATCCTGCCGGAAATGCCCCGCCGCGACTTCGTGTTCCAAACTCTTGTGCGTTGCACTCAAAATCCGCACATCCACCGGAATTTCTTCCAAGCCTCCCACGGGTTTGACCGCGCCTTCCTGAATCGCCCGCAGCAATTTGACCTGCATGGTCAGCGGTAAATCAGCCACCTCATCCAAAAACAAGGTGCCTTTGTGCGCCGCTTGAAACAGCCCCTGCTTATCCGCCATTGCGCCGGTAAAGCTGCCTTTTTTGTGCCCGAAAAATTCGCTTTCCATCAAATTTTCAGGAATCGCCCCGCAGTTAACCGGCACGAACGGCGCTTTGACCCGCGACCCTTGCTGGTGAATCTGGTGCGCGACCAATTCCTTGCCGCTGCCCGATTCGCCGTGGATGTACACTGGCGCTTGGCTACGCGCCAGTTTGTGGATGGTGGCTTTGAGTTGCTGCATTGCCGGGGAATTGCCCAAAATACTGTTACTGTGGGTGTCGCTGCCCGCTTCTTCATCGCTGGGTTGACGCCTTTTTCCGGCGGAAAGTTTCAGGGCGGTTTGGATTAACTCGCGTAATTTAGGCAAATCCACGGGTTTGGAAACGAAATCGTAAGCCCCTGCTTTGAGTGATTCCACGGCGGTGTCCATGCTGCCAAACGCCGTAATCACCGCCACTGGAATATGCGGATGATTTTTTTGTAAGTACCGCACAATATCAATACCACTGCCATCGGGTAGTTTCATGTCAGTCAGACACAGGTTGGGGCGGTATTTTTCGATCTGGTTGAGAGCGCTTTCCACGTCGCCAGCGGTGATGGTATCCAGCCCCATGCGTAACAGGGTGATTTCTAACAGTTCACGAATGTCAGGTTCATCATCAATGATGAGTACGGTTTGTTCAGTCATTTATAATTATCTTATGGTGTTAACGATGATGCGCAAACACAAGGCGGAAACAGCTTCCGCCCGACGCTAATGCAACATAGTCTAAGGTTGCGCCATTGGTCAAGCACAGTTCGCGTGACATGAATAAACCCAAGCCTGTGCCTTGGGTGCTGGTGGTGAAAAACGGTTCAAACAGGCGTTGGCGTTGCGCTTCGGTCATGCCGCGCCCGTTATCCAT
>JBEUIR010000705.1:0-1264 GCA_040415395.1 Candidatus Thiothrix namsaraevi | reverse complement strand
GATTGGGGTGAATTATTACTGCCTGCCGATTTTTAAGGTGCAGCAGGTGAGCTATGCGCAAAGCTGGTGGTTACAGCGTCATGAGCTGTGTCATGTGCGGCTGGTGTTTGCATCGGGTGCTCAGGATGTGCCGTTTATCCCTTGGGCAGCGGGTAAGCGTATTGTGAATGACTGCTTGTATCAGGCGGAAAGTAGCGGGCGGAGTTGGATGTAATACTATGCTGAAAGTGGTTTCACTGTTTTCTGGTGCGGGTGGATTGGACTTGGGATTTTCTCAAGCGGGTTTTCGGATTGTTTTTGCTAATGAGCATGATAAAGATATTTGGGCGACATACCGTTTGAATCATCCTGCTACCCAATTAGAAGCGGGTAGTATCGTCAATATTCCTGAAAGTGAAATTCCTGATTGTGATGGCATTATTGGGGGGCCTCCTTGTCAAAGTTGGAGCGAAGGCGGCGCACGAAGAGGGATTAATGATCATCGTGGGCAATTATTTTTTGAATTTATTAGAGTTTTAAGGGCTAAGCAACCTAAGTTTTTTCTTGCTGAAAATGTGAGTGGAATGCTTGCGCCACGCCACCGAGAAGCATTGGAAAATATTAAACAAACGTTTGCTGATAGTGGCTATGATGTGTTTTTCAAGCTCCTGAATGCGGCGCATTATGGCGTTTCACAAGACCGTGAACGTGTCATTTTTATCGGTTTTAGAAAGGATCTGGGAATTCGCTATACTTTCCCTGCTCCCTTTGCTGAACGTCGCTACTTGCGGGATGTGATTGGCGATTTAGCGGATTCTGCACGCCCTGCCCAAAATAAGTCGAAACCTAATGTTGATCTCGCCATTCCCAACCATGAGTATATGACGGGAGGTTTTTCCAGTATTTACATGTCACGCAACCGTGTCAGGGCTTGGGATGAGCCATCGTTTACTATCCAGGCTGGTGGTCGTCATGCGCCGATTCACCCTGATGCACCGAAGATGGAAAAATTGGGGCAGGATGCATTTAGGTTTGTTCCCGGTTATGAATATCGACGCTTGAGTGTGCGTGAGTGCGCACGTATTCAAGGTTTTCCCGACGATTTTGTGTTTTTATATAATGACTTAAATCAGGGTTATAAGATGATTGGCAATGCTGTTGCCGTGGGTTTCGCTAAAGTTTTGGCTGAGTCGGTTCAAATGCATTTAACACAGCGTGATTAAGTTGTTGTGCAACAATCAAGAAACTCGTTGACAATATTGGCTAGGGTCGTTAAGGTCTCAAG
>JBEUIR010000704.1:0-1265 GCA_040415395.1 Candidatus Thiothrix namsaraevi | reverse complement strand
GTCGCTGGTACGGAATTTGAGTATTGAGGAATATCGGCGGGAGAAGGCTGATTTTTCTACCAGCAAGGCTTGATCGTATTTACAAATTAAATACAAGAGACTATAAAGCATGGATGTGATCTACGCCCTAAACGGGATTACTTTTGTCTGGAATGCTGACAAAGCCAACGCCAACAAGCACCGTCACGACGGCATAGCCTTTGAACAGGCGGCACAAGCGTTTTTTGACCCATTCCTTAGAGTGGTGGATGCCAGCCGTAACGAAGAAAGCCGGGATGCCATGATTGGTATGGATAAATCTTGGAATCTGTTGTTTGTGGTGAATATCCAGATAGAAGATGACCGTATCAGGCTTATATCCGCCCGCAAAGCCACCAAGCAGGAGCAACGCTATTATGAAGATTGAACAACTGAAAACACGCCTGAGCAAAGACCGTCCCATGACCACCATCACGCTGCGAATGCCCAATGATGTGCTGGAAGACCTAAAACGTATTGCTCCCGTATTGGGCTTCAATGGTTATCAGGGGTTACTGAAAGCGTATGTGGGGCAAGGTTTGCGCCGTGACCTTGAA
The DNA here is from genome assembly GCA_040415395.1 of Candidatus Thiothrix namsaraevi. Taxonomy (GTDB): domain Bacteria; phylum Pseudomonadota; class Gammaproteobacteria; order Thiotrichales; family Thiotrichaceae; genus Thiothrix; species Thiothrix namsaraevi. The sequence goes on along the minus strand of JBEUIR010000704.1, from coordinate 690 downwards.
CGGCTGGATAACGATGCGGTAACGGCTTTGGTGTCCAGCCTGAAACGGCATGGTGTGAGCGAAGCGGTGATTACCGAAGCACTCAACGAAGCAGCGCATGGGTAAATGACGCAATATTGAAAGAAACAGGAGGCAACACCAATGCTGTCAAATTCTATACACGTTGAATATCCCGCGCACTTCCCTGATGCTTTGCAAACGACACCAGCGGCGTTTGCACAGGAAGCGCGTATGACGATGGCGGTTAAGCTGTTTGAAATGAAACGCCTGTCATCGGGCATGGCAGCTCAACTGGCGGGCATGGAACGGGTAACATTCTTGCTGAGCCTGCACCGCTACGGTGTGCCGATGCTGGATTTGCCGATGGATGAACTGGAGGCAGACCTCGCCAATGCTTGAACAGAAAATCATCGTTATCAACCGTTGGCAGTTAACACCCGAAACCCTGCCTGATCAAAATGCTTGTCAAACGCCAAGGCAGTGGTGAGCTTCATTTCACGCATGACAACGAATGACAGGCAATCGACCATGCCCCATTCTTTATCCTTGTAGCGTTGGTACAGATCAAAGGCATCCTTGAACAGCAATGGGTTCATGTGGATCAGCGTCACATCTTCTGCTTCCTGAAAATGCTGGATGATTTCGACAGCCTGTGTTTTGAAGCTGCGGGAAAGGGCGTTGCCTACTTCG
>JBEUIR010000703.1:0-1267 GCA_040415395.1 Candidatus Thiothrix namsaraevi | reverse complement strand
GGGGTGAGGGTCTTCAGGAATACAATTGCTGCTCCAGCACTTGCAGGGCTTCGTCGTATTTGGCGCGTCCACCGAAGGCTTGCATGATTTGGCGCGGCGTACCCAGTTGTTTTATCGGTTCTTGCTGAAGTGCCGCAATATCTTCAAGGCTTTCCACGCCTTGCTCGACGTATTTATCCAGCAACGCTGCCAGCACTTTGGCGGCTTGTTCACCGTAACGGGTAAACACATCACGCTTTTTGACTTGCAAGGCACGATCACGGCGCGTCAGCGGCGGCTGGTCGTAGACCACATGGCAAATCAGGTCGAAGGCATCCAGCTCTTTCCCGACCTTATTCTCCAACTCGTCCCACATCACCCCGTGGGTTTGCAGTTCGGCAATAATGGCGCGTTTGCGTTCAGCCGCGTTCCAATGTTTCAGGAAAGCATCCAGATTGCGGTAATGTTTACTCACCGCTTGGCGGGTGTAATCGCGGATGGATTCCGTCACCAGCCCGTCTTTGCCGTAATACTGGGTTCGTTCTAGCACGACTTCAACGGATTCGCCCTCGATGTAATATTTCACACGCGGCTGGGTGGGCTGCGGTAATGGCGGGTCAACGAGTATACCGTCATCGTCACTGTCGGGTGGTGTAGGGTCTGTATCGGTTTCATCAGGGTCTACCGTACCGTCACCTTCATCTTTAGGGGTGTAAACCCGCACCGGTTCACCGTCAAAATCCTTGTCCTCAAAGTTTTTGGTCGCGCCCTTGAAGTCGATAATGGTGAACCATGTTTTGCCGTAATCCTCATCAATGCGCGTACCCCGCCCGATGACCTGTTTGAACTTGGTCATGGATTCGATGCGCTGATCCAGCACAATCAACTTGCAGGTTTTGGCATCCACGCCGGTACTCATCAACTCCGACGTGGTGGCGATCACCGGATAGGGTGAGCCTGAATCAATGAAATACGATAACTGTGCCTTGCCCTCGGCATTGTCACCCGTGATTTGCATGATGTAACGCTCATCTTCCGCCACCTTGTCACCATTGAGGTTTTCCAGTGCCAGCTTCATGCGATTGGCATGATCGACATCGGCACAAAACACAATGGTTTTATCCATGCGGTTGGTGGCTTTGAGGTGTTGGGTGATGATGCGGGCAACGGCTTGGGTACGTTTCTCAACCACCAGCGAACGGTCAAAATCCCGCTGGTTAAAAGTACGTGCCTCAATCACCTTGCCGTATTTGTCTGTTTCACCGGGCTTGGGTGTCCAGCCCTCTTT
>JBEUIR010000702.1:0-1273 GCA_040415395.1 Candidatus Thiothrix namsaraevi | reverse complement strand
TACTACAATGAATTCTAATGGATATAATAACGGAAACTGATGCTCTTAAGGAAATTTTTGTCACTATTTGTAACAATTTTTCAGGAAATACAGGCGTTCAACTGCTAGTCCTTAATCCACTTATCCTGTAAATCCTTATGAATACTGGCTCTGCCATCTTGGGATTCCCTCAATTGCAATAACGCACGATTCACTTGCTCCCGTAACGGGCTGCCATCCGCAAAAGCAATGCCATAGTTCTGCGGGTTAAACAACGCGGGGACAACCGCCAACACCTTACGCCCCTCTACTTGGTTAAGCTGATTCGCAAGGTATTTTAAACGCGGGCCATCGTGTACCAACGCATCTGCCTCGCCCTTACGTACCCGCTCAATGCCTGCTTCAATGGTATCCACGGGTGTAACGGCAATGCCGTTTTGCTCCAACCAAGTGCGTGGCGCATCCGTTGCCACCGCCACTACACGTTTGCCGGGTAAATCTTTTTCTGAACGAATTGCGCCACTCACGGCTTGAGCGGTTAATGCACTGGTAACAACAGCGGTGAGAATGCTCAACAAAATCAATCCCATCAAGTGCCAAGTCAAATCAATGACCCGCGCCAAGCCACGGCTATGCGGTGTTTCCCACGTTAACAACATGGTCAGCCCCCACCAGAGCGCTTCACGGATACCCGGAATATAGCCAGGCGGAAACGCAGGCTCATTTTTCTGCTGGCGATCTGCCCACAAACGCAAGTTAGCGGTCACAAACAGAACCAACAGAAAAAACAATGCCGCTTGCCAAGAAAACAAGCGCCCCAATTCACGCAGCATAATCCCAAACGGATTCGATTGCTGAAACTCGGGTGCAACCATAATTTGCAACCCCAATTCATACATCGAGTTAGAAAAATCCACCGAAGCTTCGCGCTGTGCGGTCACAGTAATAGCAGAAATCGCCGCATCAACCTCAGCATCAGCGGCAGCCTTGACCAAATCTTTGGTCGTATCAAAGTAAACCCACTCGGTTTGCACACCGAGCTTATCGGCCAGCGCGTTCCATAGGTCAATGCTGAATCCGGTCGGTTGGCGCTCATCCTCAGGCGTGGCGGGGTCATACATAACCCACGGCTCAGAAAGTTTAACGCCGACCTTTAACGTTTCCTCTGCACTAACAGACGCAGGCAACCAAAAAACGGTCGCAAGCAGTAGCAAATGAAAATAGGGTAAGCGTTGTTGCATAAAAACCTCGTGATTGGATGTTATAGCGAACGCGATTATAAGCGTTCGCTAAC
>JBEUIR010000701.1:0-1277 GCA_040415395.1 Candidatus Thiothrix namsaraevi | reverse complement strand
TTGGTCGGCGAACCATCGAGTACTTGCTGCGTGGGCGATGTGGTGAAAAACGGGCGACGCGGCTCACTCAATGGCGTATTAACCGTAATCGGACAGCAAGGGCATGTGGCTTATCCGCATTTGGCGGACAACCCCATTCATCGCGCCGCACCTGCGCTGGCAGAATTGGTGAGCATCGAATGGGATAAGGGTAACGAATTTTTCCCGCCGACCAGCTTCCAGATTTCCAATATCAAGGGCGGCACGGGTGCGAACAATGTGATTCCGGGAACGCTGCACGTGGAATTTAACTTCCGCTTTTCGACGCAACAGACTGAAATGGGTTTGCGTGAACAGGTAGAAGCGATCTTCAACCGCCACGGGCTGAAGTATGAGCTGAAATGGACGCTTTCGGGAAATCCGTTTTTGACACCGCGAGGGGATTTGGTCGATGCGAGTGTCGCAGCGATTCAGGCGGTCAGCGGACAAACCACCGAATTGTCTACCGCAGGTGGCACATCAGATGGGCGTTTTATCGCGCCGACGGGTGCGCAGGTGATGGAACTGGGGCCAGTCAATAAGACCATCCACAAAGTCAACGAATGTGTTGCCGTGGATGATTTAAACGCGCTCACGATCATTTACCAAAAAATATTGGAGCGGTTGCTAACCTAAAGATGTGCCGGGCTGACACCCGACATCATCTTATCCAGCGTGTTTTACACTGAACTTATTTGAAGGTTTTGCGCGGTCGCCCACGTTTCCGTTGGGTGATCTGCCCTTCTTCCAACTCGGCGTTTGCCCAGTCAGTTAAGCTCTTATGGATATGCTCAGCTACCACCTGTAGGCGATCTTCCAACGCTGCCCTGAAAAAGGCTTCCCGTTGCTCACTGGCACGGAGAGCGTCACGTAGCTCCCGCACTTCTTCTTTGTAGTTAGCGTCAAGCTCTTCGAGCTGATTGCGCAACTGATTGATCTTGTGTGTCAATTCCTCCCGAATTTTGCGCTTCTCATCCGCTGCTTGTGTTCTCACATCAGCAAGGGTGCTGGAAGTCGCGCCTTTGGGGCGTCCTCTGCCACGTTTATTCATCGCATCGTCTGTCTGCATGGATGTATGACCTGTTTCATTGTCTTGGCTGTTGCTTTGTAAAGTCGTCATGCCGGGCATTCCGCTCATATAATCCGCAGTTCTCACTTTTTTCCCTCACAAGAAAGCATTAAAAGGTTTTTCGCTTCTGACCTTAGAACCACCATTATCTGAATAAACGTGGCAGAGGACGCCCAAGTCGGATCGTAGC
>JBEUIR010000700.1:0-1278 GCA_040415395.1 Candidatus Thiothrix namsaraevi | reverse complement strand
TGACAGCCCGCGATTCTTAACCACTTACTCCCCGCCGCGCCCGTCATATTGACGTTGAACTAAACCGCTAACGCGGTAGCCCACTGATTCCCAACGATTTTCCTCTGATGAGCCACACTTTAAGTGTCCGATAGATGGACATTTACAGGAGAACCCATCATGAAAGTCAGCCCGTTACGCCAGCGGATGCTGGATGCCATGCAGATGCGTGGCTATTCCCCCCGAACCCACGACAGTTATGTCCAAGCTGTCCTTGACCTAAGCCACTATTACCACCGCTCGCCCGATGCCATTTCGGCGGATGAGGTGCAGCAATGGTTGCTGTGGCTGTTAAAAGAACGCCACGTTTCGTCCTCCACCTGCCATTTGTATTTCAACGGGGTACGCTTCCTGTTTGTGACGGTGCTGGAGGATGCGGATTTTATGGCTTACCGCTTTGCCTTGCCCAAACGCCAGCAACGCTTACCTGATTTGCTATCACGGGCAGAGGTCAGCCAACTGGTGGCAGCCCCCGACAACCCGACCCACCGGCTGCTGTTGCTGAGCTGTTATGCCTGTGGGCTGCGGGTCAGTGAGTTGGTAAATATCCGGGTGCAGGACATTGACGGCAGCCGCCGTATCCTGCATGTGGTGCAGGGCAAGGGGCAAAAAGACCGTTACGTGCCGGTATCCGACACCTTGCTGGAACAATGGCGGGCTTACTGGCGGCGTTGCCACCCCAAAGAATGGCTGTTTCCGGGGAAATACCACGGCTACCAACAGTCGGTGACGACACCCCAGAAAATTTACCTGCGTGCCAAACGGCAAGTGGGCATCCGCAAAGAGGGCGGCATCCATAGCCTGCGCCATGCATTTGCCACCCATGCGTTGCAGGCGGGGATGCCGATCCACCAGTTGCAGCAGGTGTTGGGGCATGAACACATCAGCACCACGATGCGCTATGCGCATTGGTTGCCGGAAACCCAACAGGGCGGGCAAACCATTGACCTGCTGGCGGGGCTGGATGCCGCCGCCATATGTTACGCCTAGCGGAGGTGGTGCAGCGGTTTCAGCCGCACTTGCCACCGTTGCCACCGCAACTGAACAAGGTGTGCCAACAAATGCTGGCGTGCCGCACCGCCGCCTTGGGTGGTTTCCAACTGCGCTGTGGGGAATGCGGCGAGGAAGTCCCGCTGTACCATGCCTGCCGCAACCGCCATTGCCCGCGTTGCCAGCAGCAGGCCAGTGAACAGTGGCAGCAGCGTGAACTCGCCAATGTCGTGCCTGCACCGTACTTCC
>JBEUIR010000699.1:0-1281 GCA_040415395.1 Candidatus Thiothrix namsaraevi | reverse complement strand
CAAGCAGCGGGCTGGGCAAACATTGCAAGGTTCGCTTTCTGGGGCGTTCGCTCAAACTCTTGATGTTGTCATCCTCAAAGCGGGCATTAACAGGGAAACAGGCTTTGATGCCTGCGTTGAGGTCATCTGCGACGGTTTTCCAGAGTCGCCAATCGGTGAGTTGGCGGGGATTGTCGAGTTTGCGCTTGGCATTGGCAAAGCGGCTTTGCGTCATTTTTTCCAGCACGGCTGCGTACAATAATTTGCCGTGTAGATACAGTTCAGCCAGTTTTGAGCCTTTGTGCGCCCGTAGCCCATCGACATTCAGCAAACTTTTGAGGCGTTTGATCACCAATTCAACCTGCCAGCGGACACGGTAGAGTGCAGATGCAGTGGTGGTACACAGCACTCCAGGCGGTAATGACGTGAAAATCAGTACCCATTCGCTTAAGGATAGGGCTTCTGTGCTGGGGTTGCGTCCTTTATCTTTGGCGCGTTGATTAGCTTTGCGCCGCGCTTCAGCAGCCTTTTCTTCGGGTAAGGGGATCGCGTGAAGGTAGCCCTGTATCCGTTTGTTGCCATGACATAACCAAACCGGCACACAACTGGGACGTTTACCCAGCTTACGTAAGCGGGTGTACCAGTCGATTTTGACTAGGCGTCCGGCATCATCTCCTTCGCCATCCTCATACAGGTTCATGCTATGCGCGTTGTAGCGTAATACCACGTCACCGCCCCGGTCGATGAAGGGGACAAGTGTTTTGGGTTGGTTGTAACCCCGGTCAATTAGAACCACATCACCCGCTGCCAGCGTGTAATGGTCGAGGTTTTCGCCTTCTTTATCGGTGGTGACTTCCACTTGATGCAGGCTGAGATTGATCAAATCAATGGCGATATGCAGGCGGTACGTTGTGGCAGTGGCTCCCGGTTCTTGCACGGTCGAACCGTCAATGACAATGAAGCGGAGTTTGCCGCTATCGACCACCTCGCTTAGCCCAAATACGCCTGCCAGCAGGGATTTTACCCAGGGAACACAAGCCTCCAGTCTTTTTTTACAGCTGTATCACTGAGATAGCCCTGCATCTGGGCAACCTCCCCGGCGCAACTGCGTAGCGACAAGTCCAAGCCGCAGTACGCCAGCACTAACTGGAGCAATTGCAGCGGGCTTTTGATCTTGCGGGGACGAGCGAAGGCTTTGAAGGCATACGCTTGCTCGTGATAATCGGCAGGCAACACTTGCAGGAATTGGGCAAAACGGGTATCTAATAACGGTGGCAACTTCATGTGGACTTTCACTTTGGT
>JBEUIR010000698.1:0-1285 GCA_040415395.1 Candidatus Thiothrix namsaraevi | reverse complement strand
ACTTCATCCCCTATTTTTTTATCAAACGTTTTGATCACCTGACCAAAATCTGTCATTTTTTTGGCATTACTCTACCCGATGAACCTACCAAGCAACAAAAGCGTGAACGTGCCCTGTACTATCTTGAAATTAATCGAGTATTTCAAGAATTCCGCCATGAACATGGTCTTTCACCTGAAGAATTAAACGCTTTTTTATATGACTTCGCACCAAAAAATGTCAAGTTAGCAAATTCCCATACATTACCCGAAGCATCCCGTGTTTGGTTTTCCATTGGCAACAGCGTTGACTTTGAATATTTAGATGAAGCCAATGAAAAATCCATCAGTTTTTGGCAAGGTAACTTAGAAGCACGGCGGGGCGACATCGTATTAATGTGGTGCTCATCTCCGCGTAGCTACCTTCACTCTATTTGGCGTGTCGTGGATGATGGATTCAATGACCCATTTTTCTATTACTACAACAGTATTAGGGTCGGGCATCCTCTCAAAATACCGCCCATCACGTTTAAAACATTCGCTCAAGACCCGTTGCTCGGAGCTTCTCCTGCTGTAAAAGCCCATTTTCAAGGGCGTAGCGGTAGCGCACTAAGCCTAGAAGAATATCAAGCCATTTGCGGACTCATTAAACAAACAGGTTTTGATACAACCCCACTTCCCACCGCCCCCAGCGAACTCACTTTCGGCGATTTGACGTTGAACAATGAACGGGATGTCGAAACCCAATTGCTTGAACCGTTGTTGTTAAAATTAGGTTTCACACCAACCGATTGGGTTAGACAACTCCCCGTTAGAATGGGACGCGGACAACGCAACTACCCCGACTACGTACTCGGTTGTGATCTCAAACCGGGCGAGGAAAGCGCTATTTCGGTACTCGAATGCAAATTCCGCATTAGCTCACCCAAAGCATTGAAAGATGCTTTTCTGCAAGCAAAATCCTATGCCCTACGCCTACAAGCTCAATCATTAACATTAGCGGATGCTCGTGGAATTTGGATATTCCAGCAACGCAGTGATGGATTTGTATTTGATGCCTTTACGTTCAAGGTATGGAAAGAACTTACCCACCCCGACATACTGCATGAAATTTTTCTCATTTTCGGTAAGAAAGTGATTGATGATGCGGTACAGTCACGCTTGCGCACTATGAAAGCGCCTAGCAAGCAAAAAGGTTAAACGTCGAGCATGAAACCCTTCACCCGCATCCTTCGCCTGTGGACAATCAACCGTGTCTTTATCCGCCACGGCTTAGACGAACTCGTCCTCAATCTCCCTTTCATGCG
>JBEUIR010000697.1:0-1290 GCA_040415395.1 Candidatus Thiothrix namsaraevi | reverse complement strand
AGTGGCGGGTGAAGTTGCTACAAAACCGTGAAATCGCGGCGGTGGTCATCCACAGGTGTCTGTTTCAGCTCGCCCTTGCCAGAATTGTTTTTTGACAAATGATTCACCTCGACATTTTGGCGATTGGCAGCACTGATTTGTGTCACGCGGTCGCCGGGGATCATCAACTTGCTCAATTCACGCCGTAATTTTATCGCCTGCGCATCGGTAATATCACCCGTAAACACCGAATACTGATCGTGATTCAAATAGCGCCGCAACAACTTCTTGAATTTTTCGGTACGCTTGGCCTCGACATCGTAAGTCATCAACATGAACATTCACACCCTCCTCTTAAATGCTTCATACTCCCCTACCCCCAACACTTCGCGTTCCAGCCCTAGTGCCTCACGGTAGATCCACTGTCGGAAACTGCGCCCTTGATACTGCTCTTCCAAACGCAAGGAAAACTGTTCAGCGACATTGCGCCGCCCCGTTTCTGTTAGTAAACACACCGCATCATGTTGCTCGAACCAACTGTCATCCAACATCCGCCGCTGCACCATGCGGAAAATCAGCATATCCGTTAACACCGGCTTAAACGGTTCCGCCAGATCAAGACTTAATGAAGCACGCCCATAACCCGGCGAATGCAACACGCTAAACGTCTCTTCCAAATGCGTTTTACTGATTTCATGACGCACCACCGTGTAAACCAACTGATTGAGGAAGGACAATAAGCAATTGATCGGATTATTCGGCGGACGACGTACCCGCTTGCCAAAATCCAGTTCCGCATGAATAGCAGGCCATGCCGCGTAATAATACTGGTGTAACTGCCCCTCAATCCCCATCAAAGTATTCGTATCCAAGGCTTTGGGCAGCGTCGTCACCAGCTTTTGCATATCGGCAATGGGCTGCTTTACTGCCTCATTGCCGCGATACTGGTGATAACGCAAATTTGCCAGCATATTATGCGCGGCTCCTCGTACCACCTCACGCGCCACACTCATTCGCCGCTCCGTGTTGAGCAACAATTCCGCCTGTTTCAATTTCACCTTACCTGCCGGATTGTGATCGTAAGGCTCGAATGCCCCCTTGAAATAACCGTAGTAATCAAACACCGACAAGCGCACCCCATGCTTGCCGCACAAACCCAACAAACGTGAATTGAGGCGACTTTCCGCTAACAACACCACATGCGACAACTTTTCAATCGGCAACGAGCGGACTTGATCGCCGACTTTAATTTGCAGCGTATTTTCATGCTGCCTAAGCTGTGCTTCCCGCGAAATAAACAAGGTTTCCATA
>JBEUIR010000696.1:0-1297 GCA_040415395.1 Candidatus Thiothrix namsaraevi | reverse complement strand
TTGCCCGCCAAATAGTCGATGATTTTCTGCCCGCGTGCCTCGTCCTCTTCCCCCGCAATCTGCCGCGCTTTTAACAGCGGGATGCGTTCGCGTGTGTGGTTGCCCTGCGGGTTGATGCGGGTCAGGTGCAACAACAGTTCCAACGCCCCTTCGCGCCCTTTGGGAATGTCTTTTTCCTTGTCCAACCGTTCCAGTAACGCATCGGCTTGCATCCCCAACAAACCTATCAGCTTGCCTTGGCTGCGGTACAACTCGTAGCTGAGACGGTTGCCTTTGCGGTGTTTCCACAAGTAATACAGCGCATTTTCCACCAGTGGCAATGCACCGGGTTCGTTTTCGGTGTCGCTCAAAATGGCACTGGTGATTTCGCTGACATCCAGCCCTGCCAAACGGGCGGGTTGTTCGATGACCTCGCGGATACCGTCTTGCGACAGGGTTTTCAGCAGGTAACGCTTGCACTGGTCGTTGTAGCGTTCCGACAGTTTACCCAAGCGCTCAAAGCCATCCAGAAAGTCGATACGCACCGTGCTGATCAAAAATAGCGGGCAGGTGCTATCCGCCAGCGCGTAGGCAAGCTGGGCATCGAAATGGCGTTTTTCGGCTTCTTCGGCAAAGGTAAACAGTTCCTCGAACTGGTCAACCACCAGCAAGAAGGCGGTATCCGCCTGTTTGCGGTCGCCCAGCCGGTAAGCCAATACTCGCTCATCGGCTTCCATGCGCTGCTGTAAGCCGAGGGAGTCCCGGCGGGTGGGGTCAGGCTCTAAAGCGTGTTCCAGCGCTTCCGCCAACTGCTTGAGCGGTTGCTTACCCGGCATCATCGGGCCGATGATTTGCCACTTTTCGTAGTTGGTACGCGACCACAATGCGCCTTGCTGGATCAGCGGCAACATTCCCGCATTCACCAGCGATGACTTGCCCGCACCGCTATTGCCTTCAATTTGCAGCCAACGGCAGTATTGCGCGTCGATGGGGATAGGATTGTCGGGGTTACTGTCACGCTGTGTGCCGAGAAATTTGAGGGCTTCCAGCGTTTCCTTGCGCCGTCCGAAAAACAGCTTGGCATCTTGTTGCTGGAAAGCACCCAAACCCAGGTACGGACAGCCATCGAAGGTATTGCGGTCATCCAGCAGTTCAGTCTTATCGCGGATCGCCTGAATTAACGTATCCGGCAAGGCTTGGTCTGCCTGCCAGCGCTGAATCTGGAACACGCTCAAGAACGGCGGCAAACTGTGCAAATCGCCTTCCGGCAAGAGGATAGGGAAAATCGGCAAGCGCAAAGCGTCATCGTGCGGGGAAA
>JBEUIR010000695.1:0-1298 GCA_040415395.1 Candidatus Thiothrix namsaraevi | reverse complement strand
CTTACTCCCCGTATGGTCGAAATTCTCTGCATTTTGGCGCTGCACTCGGATGGATTAACGTTAGAGGCATGTCATGCCGCGTTATACGGTGATGTGCCGGTTGCTACCACCACGTTGAAAGCAGAATTATCCCATTTGCGCACCCTGTTGGATGGCGCTATCAGCTCTCGTACTTATCGCCTGTTATGTACCGTATGGGTCGATTTCGTCGAATTATGGACAGCCTTGCGACTGCATCAAGACAATGTAGCTTGCCGCTTGTGTAGCGGAGAATTATTGCCAGCGTCTCAATCGCCAGAAATTCAAGAGTGGCGTAATTGCCTCAAGGCAGTCAGTTCCGTCAATGTGCGTCAAAGCGCTTTAACAGGTCGTTTAAACCTGTGAATGCTTAATAATCCGGCTCATTGCCCGCTTTCCATTTGATATTGCACCCCAGTGAGGGTTTTTGCTCATCCGGCGGGTACATATTGTCGAGCAAGCGATCCAGTGCATGACGCAAATCATTGCCGGTCACTGGCACATCCCCGCGCGGACGCGCATCGTCAAATTGCCCGCGATAAAATAGCTTATGCTCGTGGTCAAACAAGAATAAATCGGGTGTGCAAGCAGCTCGATACGCTTTGGCAACGGCTTGGGTTTCATCGTACAAATACGGGAAGGTGTAACCGTGCTCGTGTGCGGTTTCGACCATTTTTTCAGGGCTATCATCTGGGTAATTGGCGACATCGTTAGCATTAATGGCAACCACGGCGACCCCGTGTTCCTGATAGTCTTTTGCCAGTTGCGCAAAAACGTCGCGGATCAAAATCACGTAAGGGCAATGGTTGCAGATAAAAGCCACCAGTAACGGTTTGCCGGAAAAATCTTGTCTGGCGATGAGTTTGCCACTGGCAGGTTCTAATAGCGTGAAATCGGGGGCATCTGTGCCAAGTTCCAACATGGTGGATGGGGTGCGTGCCATAACCGCCTCCTTTAATCTGACTGTGATGGTAGGACAATCCGATTATACGCAAATTGTTACCGTATGTGACAAATTCCCTCGAACTCTCGAACTCTGGTTTGACACAGCAAGATTGTGTCGGTGCGCACCAAAAGGGCGCGTTTAACCCAGTGGGATGCATGGTTTTTGCTGTCCTGAAGAGATAGTATGGCGCGGAGTTAACCTGCCCTAAGGAGATATTTGCGATTTGCTGAGTGTCGATGCACCTTGAATGCACAGGGCATTGGTGCGGTCGCTGGTTGGCTGGCTGGTATCATCATGAAAGGCGCAGGTTTCGGTCTGATTGGTAACATCATTG
>JBEUIR010000694.1:0-1301 GCA_040415395.1 Candidatus Thiothrix namsaraevi | reverse complement strand
ATAGCCCAAAAAGTTGATGGTCTGCACTTCGGGCAGATTGGCAGTATTGAACCAGTATTCTTGCTGGTGATATTCCAGTTGCTTGGTGTTGCCGGTGAACATGACACCCGCCGCCACGTTTAGCAGCCGATTCTTGAATTCATTGGCAGAGGCTAAGGCAGACGGTGAAAACACATCCTTGTAAGGTTTGGGCAAGCCGGGACGGGTTACGCGCATGTAGTAAGCACTATCACCCGTTACCGTGTCTTTCTGGAAATACAGGAACTCAGGCTTACAGTTGGCGATTTTCTCCACCTGTACCGGGTTATCTTCCTGCTTCTCGCTGTACTTGGCGGCATAGAGTTGATCTTCGTATTCAAAGGTAAAGCGGGTTCTGCCAGTGCGCCCGGCAATTTGCAGCGCCTTGGCTTGTGGGTTGGCTGCGGTTAACAGTTTGCCGGTGTAGAACCATTCGTCGAGTGCATCAAGCTGGATTTTACCGCCTGATGCTTTCAACAGGTCGTTCCAGTCGCGTTTGTCTTTGTCGGGTGCGGTACACACGTCAACCTTTTCGCCCATGCGGGTGAGTTCACGGTAGAACTTGAGGTTATAGCGCTGCCCTGCTTTGTCGTTATCCAGTGCCAACACCCACTTGATACCCTTGCCCAAGTACGGCTTCAGGGAATGTTCGGGCCAGTTATTGGAAGACATTAACGAAACGGCACTGTAACCCGATTGGATAAGCGAAAGTGCATCAAGGATACCTTCCACCAAAAACACGCGGTCGCCCTGCTTGGGGCTGAAGCCCGCCGGTTGCCACCACAAACCCTTATAGCTGCCTTGGAAGTGTGCCTTTTTCGGTTTGTCCGGCATGTCGATAACGGTAATAAAACGTTCCCACCATACCGACCTGTCGGCATTCAAAAAGAACCGCACGGTTTCGGTTCCCTTGGGTTCGCGGATAGCATCACGCTCATAGCGTTGCGCTTGCATGAATTGACCGGCAAACAACTCAGGGTTCAAGCCACGTAAACGCAAGTAAGCCCGTGCGGTGGCGTTGGGGTCTGCTTTGGTGGCGGGGTATTGTTCATGCAGCGGCTTCCACAAATCGGGGTAGAGTTCGCGGGTATTCTTACCCCAGCCGCATTTGTTTTCACGCCCACATTTAAGGTGGTGCGGTTCATTGGCACTGATGAATAGTTCTTTCTTGCTGCACTCAGGGCAAACACCTTCACGCAAAAACGCGCCTTTGTGTTTCATTCCATAATCAGCTTGTAAGCGTTTGACGATTTCAGCAACTTGCATGATTCACCCCACCGTTA
>JBEUIR010000693.1:0-1302 GCA_040415395.1 Candidatus Thiothrix namsaraevi | reverse complement strand
CCACGAGCCGCCCCGAACCACACGAACAGCACCGGAAAGATCAGGGGTAATCATTGAAGGTTTTTTGTGCTTGTTGAGACACCATTCCCAGACGTTCCCGGACATATCCATCAGACCATAGGGTGACTGACCTTGAGGGTAAATACCGACAGCAGACGTTTCTTGCAGGTAAAAATCGCCGTCTTTTTTCCATGTTTCATCAATATTGGCATAACCCGTTTTGTAACTTCCTTCCCACGGGTATTCCCGACCATCCGTACCCCGTGCCGCTTTTTCCCATTCCTGTTCCGTGGGCAAGCGGATTTCTTGACCTGTTTTGGCAGATAGCCAGCGACAGAAAGCGATGGATTCATGCCAGTCCACATTTTCTACCGGGCGATTGCCATCTATCCAACGATGGCTTGGCAGGGAATCAGGCTTTTGCAGCCCTTCCCACCATTTATCAGTGTTATAGCCACCAGCCTTCTCAAATGCCTGAAATTGCTGATTAGTAACAGGATAACGGCTCATCTGATAATCACCTAACCACAAACGTTGGCTATCCTGATAAATAAACTCACCAGCGGGAATTTTCACCCAGTCGATGTCAGGCAAACCGTTGGCATCAAGACCCACACCGGGACGGGGATCACCAATAATATTCAGGCGATTGCCGATTTCAAAACGGCGTGGTGGCAATACCTGCGGGTTTTGCAACTCTTGTAACAAGCGTTCAGCTTCTGAAAGTGGCCGTGGTTTTGGTGCGACTTGCGCGAGTGGAACTGCTTCTATCACTGGATCGACAGCAATGTATTTGCCAACCGCAAGCAATAAACGCCCCCAATGCTGGGTTTGCGTAAAATCCAAGGCATTGATATGCATTAACCACAAGGGCAAATCTACCCGTTCCACCAAAACAGGAATAATCGGAATTCTTTTATTGGCTGCAAACAAACATTCGCGCATCACCCAACGCTGTGGGTCAAGGGCAGGCTTAGACACCACCACCACCACCATCAAATGGCTGGCTAAAATCTGCTGCTCAATTACCGCCGCCCAATGGCTACCGGGATCAATATTTTCCACATCGCGGAAAGCCGCAATCCCCGCTTGCACCAATTGTTCATGCAGTGCAGTCACCGTCTGTTCGCTAACACCGCCATCGCGGGCGTAGCTGATAAAAACTTGTGGTACTTGAGACATAACCCGTGCAATTCCCCTGCTTAAAATCCCTGACAGATTAATACCAGAATTTAGCCAAATCCGAAACCACCAACACGCCAACGCAATCTTTATCCGCCGACAACCCCATTTCCTCGGAAG
>JBEUIR010000692.1:0-1309 GCA_040415395.1 Candidatus Thiothrix namsaraevi | reverse complement strand
CATCTGCTGATTGGCACGCTGAACTATACGCAAACGTTCATTACCAACCAGTTTACGCAAACTGTCGAGCAAAGCTGGATAATTAGCCGGAAGATCGGACAAAGTGGTTGGCGTTGGCATCATAACAGCAGGATTGCTGGACTCGCCTCGCTGTTTACGTTGTTGTTTGTCACTCATACCCCAACTCCTGCAAATACCCCGCCATTTCCGTTTCCAACGCCGCCAACTGCTGTTGCAGTTGCAACCGTTCGCGCCGTACCGCCATCAAATCAATGGTTTCCTCTTCCTCAAAGGTATCGACATAGCGCGGAATATTGAGGTTGTAATCGTTCTCGCGGATTTCGGCAAGGCTGGCGAGGTAGGCGTATTTCTCCACGCTTTTCCCAGTCTGGTATGTCTCCAGCACCTTGCGGATATTCTCCGCTGTAAGCAAGTTCTGGTTCTTACCCGCCTTGCACTCGCGGCTGGCATCAATGAACAACACATGGGTATCGTGCTTATCCTTGCGGAACAGCAGGATCGCCGCCGGAATGCCCGTGCCGTAAAACAGCTTTTCCGGCAAACCAATCACCGCATCCAGCAAGTTTTCCTCAATCAGCTTCTGGCGGATTTGCCCCTCGGATGAACCCCGAAACAACACCCCATGCGGCACAACCACGCCCATGCGCCCGGTATTCGGCTTCAGCGTTTCGATCATGTGCAGGATGAAGGCATAGTCGCCCTTGGTTTTGGGCGGAATGCCGCGTCGGAAACGGCTGAACTTGTCGTTTTCCGCGTCGTCATGCCCCCATTTATCCAATGAAAACGGCGGGTTGGCAGTCACGATGTCAAACAGCATCAGGTTGCCGTTTTTATCCAGCAATTTGGGGTTGCGGATGGTGTCGCCCCATTCAATCTTGTGGTTATCTTCGCCGTGCAGGAACATATTCATCTTCGCCAGCGACCAAGTAGAACCAATCGCCTCCTGCCCGTACAGCGCATATTGCCTGCTGCCGAAGTTGGCGACGATCTTGCGTCCACACTTCATCAGCAATGACCCCGAACCGCACGCCGGGTCACAAATGCTGTCACCCGGTTGCGGTTCCAACAATTCCGCCATCAAATCGGAGACTTCCGGCGGGGTATAAAACTCGCCCGCCTTTTGCCCACCGCTGGCGGCAAAGTTCTTGATCATGTATTCGTAGGCGTTGCCAATCACATCCAGCGTCCCCACACGGCTGGGTTTTAGGTTGAGTTCCGGTTTGGCAAAATCTTCCAGCAAGTGGCGCAAGATGGTGTGCGGCTTTTCGACAGATTCACGTCAGAAAAC
>JBEUIR010000691.1:0-1312 GCA_040415395.1 Candidatus Thiothrix namsaraevi | reverse complement strand
TTTTGGTAAGGGGCGAAATAAACATGGAAGAAGATCAGCATCATCACCAGCCCTAGCCCGTTCATGACGTGCACGAATACCGGAGCATTCGCAAAACCACCGTATGGTCCAAGCAGCATCCAGTAACCAGAACCGAGAATAATGATAATGGCAGCCCATACCCAAGGGAAAAAGCGCCCAAACACGCCATTCCATAAGGTGAGGCGTTGCGGTGGTTCCAGTACGCTTGCTGCCACTGGGCGTAATGCCATGTAAGCGAAAAACATGCCGCCTACCCAAATGACGACGGCGAGAATGTGTAAAGCTAATGCGATGGACATGAGGTGTCTCCTGATTACAATTTTTTCAAGGCGGTTAGCCATTTGCTCATGGCGCTGGGTTTGGCTCGCTGTGCTTCTGCTTGGTAAACATAACCACCGTAATCATTGCCGTAACCGCCATCCAAATCAACGCGGTTTAGTAAGATACCTGCCAGTGGCGCTTGTGCACGGCGTAAACGGGTGAGTGCATTTTCCAGCACCACCATGCGGGTATGCTCGGCACGCACCGTGAGCAAGGTGGCGGAAGATTGCGCGGCGAGAATCAATGCATCGGCCAGCCCTAACACGGGTGGGCCATCCAGAATAATTTGATCGAAATCCTGTTTAGCACTTTCCAGCAAGGCACGCATGTGCGGTGAAGACAGCAGTTCAGCCGGGTCGTCGGGTAAACTTCCTGCCGTTAACAGGTATAAGTTCGGAATATCCGTGATTTGAATCAGTTTACGCGAATCGAATGCCCCAGATAGGTAGTTTGCCAAACCATGTTGTGCATGAATCCCCAGCGTTTTATGCAATGAGGGATTACGCAAATCGGCATCTATCAGCAGGACGCGATTCCCCGCTGAAGCATAAGCGCACGCTAAGTTGCTGGCAGTAGTGGTTTTGCCTTCATTGGGACTGGCGCTGGTGATGAAAATGATCGGGGTGTCATCACTTTGGTGTGTAAATCGTAAACTGGTGCGAAGTGAACGGAACGCTTCTGCGATAGCTGAACGTGGTTTGCTAATGGTGGCGGTTGCCAATTGGCGGCTGTTAACATCGGTAGTTTCTGCCATGACACCGAGAACGGGTAGTTGGGTAGTGCGTTCCAAGGCGTTAACATCTTTGACGGTATCATCCAAAAACTCACGCATGAATGCTGCCGACATGCCCAATAACAACCCCAATAAGCCACCAAATAGCAGGTTGGTTGATAAATTCGGTTTGAATTGTTTTAGTGGAACTTGGGCTTTATCAATAACCGCAATATTATCGGTGATGACATTCCCTGC
>JBEUIR010000690.1:0-1312 GCA_040415395.1 Candidatus Thiothrix namsaraevi | reverse complement strand
CGGCGCATGATTAATCCGGCCACACCGTACTGCCATCGGGGTAAGGCGTTGCTGCTGGCGGTCGCACGGTTTGCGGGGCAGCAGCGGCTTTGGGCGTGGTGTGTTTTTCCTTGGAAGCCGTGGTCGCCGCCGTAGCAGGCGCGGCTTTGGTCTTGCGGATGGAATCGATTAACTGTGCGCCGGTTTTATCTAAATTACTCATATTGCTAGTATCTCCGCTAGTAAATTTCTCATTTCGTCGGCGGCAAACGCGCCAGTACGCCCCATTTGGCTGACACTTTTGCCTTGTAACACACTGGCACGGTAAACCACGCGCCGGTTCAGGGTGGTGGTGGCAGCGGGTATCCCCAGTTCCTGAATGACATCCCGAATCAGCTTGGAGAGTTTGGTGCTCGGCTCCATCTGGTTGATCACCAAGAGTGCCTTGAGGTCAGGGTTGCTTTCCCGTGCGCTGGCAATGCCTTCGTTCACCGCCACTGTCGCCCACAAATCCAATGGGGAAGGCAACACGGGAATAACGACGACATCCGCCGACGCAAGGGCGGCTTGTGTCTGTTCTGATTGTAGCTGGGGCGGGCAGTCGATCAGAATATGTTGGTAATCATCACGGTATTGCGCCACCGCGTTACCGACATTAGCGGTAGCATCAAAAACGGCGGGCATGTTTGCATTATCGACCATTGCCGCCCAATGCAAAATGGAACCCTGCGGATCGGCATCCAGCAGGCAAGTGGCGGCTTGCTCATTCAACAAGGTTGCAAGATTAATCGCCAACGTGGTTTTACCAACGCCGCCTTTGTTGCCGATAATTGCGATAACGCTCATGAAGCACGCGCCTCGTGTTGGTGAAAACTGCTGTGGTTTGGTCATGTGTTATTGGCATAACCAAGGTGTTACTGTTACGTTAATATCTCACAATATGCTTTAATCTAATAGCCATTACCGAATATCCTGCTATCGGTCTGTGGTGCTTGTACCTGGCTGGGAGGGGTCTGAAGCAGCTACCACAAAACCCACCCAAACTTCTCCAATCCTTATCATTTTGGAGAGGTTATAAGGCACAGGCTACCGTTCATCTGTCGATAGCAACATCAAAAACCTTTACCACTAGACAAAAATCTTGGCGCATTGCATCCTATTCCTCATGATTATCAGCCACAAAATCCGCCTAGACCCCAACAATAAACAAGCCAGGTACTTGGCGAAAGCCGCTGGTACAGCGCGGTTTGCTTACAACTGGGCGTTGGCGGAATGGCAAATCCAGTACGCCGCGTGGAAAGACGACAATACCCAGCCCAAACCCAATCAAATG
>JBEUIR010000689.1:0-1313 GCA_040415395.1 Candidatus Thiothrix namsaraevi | reverse complement strand
CTGGCTTTAATTTTGGTGAGGTTGCTAATACAGTCGGAGTAATTCCTTACGATATAAAGATTTACAATAAGATATCGGGGCGAGTTCGTGGTGGTCGTAGTTGTTTAACCGATACATCAGGCAATGTGAACTACGAATATAACGAAAGTTGGTTCTCAAAATTGGGTGAGGCTGTTGATTTAGCTAATCATTATATGGTCATCACCGCAGGTCATACCGATAGATGCAGCGGCAAGCAAACCATTATTCGCCGCGATGACATCACCACCGACTTTGACTTAGGGGAAATCACCCTTTGCACCAGTGCCACAACAGACACGGATGCCGATGGTATACCCGATGTTTGGGAATTGGAAAACGGTCTTGACCCTAAAAACCCAGCCGATGCTCCGCAAGATAAAGATGGCGACGGTATCAGCAATCTGGATGAATTCAAAGGAAATACCGACCCAAGCAGGCTGGTTACACCACAGAACTTCCGCGCAACAGCCAGTGACGGCAAAGTAACGCTGACATGGGATAAAGTGGCAGGCGCAACCAATTACTGGGTTTGTCATGCAAAGGAAACTATTAAAGAATTGTCTAGTTGTACCTATGCCACTGGCGGTGCTTGGGTCAAGCCAATTGCAACGAATAATGTAGAAATACCGTTGCAGAATGGCGTGAAATACTACTTCAGAATGCTTGCTGAAAATGGTGAGGGTTATGCCAGCGCGGCGAGTGAAGAGGCGACGGCTACGCCCGGCAAAGCCACTACTGGTGCAACCGGAAAACTCAACGACACAGGTATAACCACTTGTAGCAACGCATCAACCAACGGTCTCCCTTGCCCACAAGCAGGTTTTCCGGGTCAAGATGCGGAGTCAGGGCGTGATGCCAACCAAGCCACCAACAACGATGCCGATGGTCACAGAGGTTTCAGCTTCACCAAAATCAGCAGTACAGGCGCGGAACTACCCGCATCAGCAACCGCATGGTCATGTGTGAAGGATAATGTCACTGGGCTGATGTGGGAGGTCAAGACCGATGATGGCGGCTTGCATGACAAGGACTGGACGTACTCGTGGTATGAACCGGATGGCAGCAAAAATGGCGGTAACGCGGGTACGCAGAATGGTGGAAACTGTGGTGGGACTAGCCTTTGTGATACCTTGTCTTATGTACAATCGGTCAGAGGTTTTTGTGGTGCGAATGACTGGCGGATGCCGACGGTAGATGAACTTTCTGGCATTGCGAGCCTAGATCGTAGCGATCCTGCGATTGATACGCGCTACTTCCCCAATACGGTGTCATCAGATTTTTTCTGGTCGTCT
>JBEUIR010000688.1:0-1315 GCA_040415395.1 Candidatus Thiothrix namsaraevi | reverse complement strand
ATACGTAATAGGTTGTGAGGCTTCATCTAAAATAGCTTTTAGTGCTTTCCCGCCTTCCCAATTCATCATGCCCTTAACATTTTCCATCACAAAGGCAACGGGTAATGCTTCGCGTACCACGCGCAGAAATTCTAAAACCAAACGACCTCTAGGGTCATCTAAGCCCATGCGTTTACCCGCTAAGCTAAAACTTTGGCAAGGGGGGCCACCAACTACTAAAGCAGGCTCCAAGGGTTGTAAACCTGCTTTAGCCAAAATCGCATGGGTGGGTAGTGTTGTAATATCGCCTTCAATAATGGGAGTATCCGGCATATTTTTGCGTAACGTAGCGCAACAGGAACTGTCTTGTTCGACAGCTACAGCAGTAATGAACCCGGCTTGGTGGAAACCTATGTCCATGCCACCTGCTCCCGAAAAAAGGCTAATGATTTTGTTTGGCATTCATAATATCCGTCGTTCGATCAATAGTTGCACGCCTGCAATGATTTCCTGCATCCGTTCTGCTGACACGTTGCCGATTCTTTCGGTCAGCTCGTCCTTGTTGACGGTGTAGATTTGGGAGATGTTTACCACACTGGCTTTGGAGAGGTTTGCCTCGCCTTTATTCAGGAGGACGTTGCCGGGGGATTGCGCCCGTTTGAGGTTGGAGGTGAGGCTGCAAACTACTACCGTGCTAATCAGGCTGGCATTGAACACGTCATTTTGCAGCACTAGATGAAGGTGGCGGTAGCCCGGTTCTGAACCTGTGGGTTCGCCTAAATCCACCCAATAAATCTCACCTTGCTTGATTACCATGCCTCTGCCTCAAGACGGCGAGCTTGTTTTTGTTTCATTGCGGTTTGTACTTGTGTTTCTTCGGCATCCGGCGCGGCATCGTCGTAAGCGGCGTTGATTTGTGCCAGTAATTGGCGATTTTTGTTTTTAGCAATGAAATCTTCTACCGCCAGCATGAACAGTTTGCTGCGGGAAATGTGCAGTTCTTGCGCCAGTTGGTTGATGGCATCAAACAAATCTTGCTGAATGGAAATGGCTGTTTTGATACTGGTCGACACGGTGACACCTGTTTAAATAGGGCAAATTCCACTGATAGTATTGACGTTGGTTATACTGGTGTCAATACTATGGGCAATACTGTCACCAAGGAAACCACCATGCAAATCTGGGTTGATGCCGATGCCTGCCCCAATGTGATCAAGGAAATCCTGTTCCGTGCTGCCGAACGCTTGCAAATCCGCACCACGCTGGTAGCGAATCAGCCGTTGCGCATTCCGCCGTCGCTGTACATCAAAACGATTCAAGTGCAGGCGGGATTTGA
>JBEUIR010000687.1:0-1317 GCA_040415395.1 Candidatus Thiothrix namsaraevi | reverse complement strand
AACAGCAATACATCAACGGCAAGGGCGGCAAGTTTGAGAACTTGCCAGTGCTGAAACTGTCAGATGATGCGCTCACCCATTGGGTGAACTATTACAACGAAGTTGAGGCGGAATGTAAGGCAGGCGGTGACATGGAAGAAATGAGGGATGTTGCCAGCAAATCAGCAGACAACGCGGCGCGATTGGCTGGACTGTTCCATCTGTTCAACGGTGGCGACGTGCTAGACCCGATTAGCGGTGAAATCATGGAAAAGGCTTGCAAGTTGGCAGGCTGGCACTTGTACGAAGCGCGGCGCTTCTTTGGTGAAATCGCTTTACCCAAAGATGACCTCGAAGCCGTAAAACTGGATATGTGGCTAATTGACGAATGCAAAACCACTGGGAGCAATGCAGTAGGCAAAAGCAGGGTATTGCAGCGCGTAACCCCTGCAAGTTTGCGCAAGGCTGACAAGCTGAATAAGGCACTGGATACCCTCGAACGTGCAAACCGTATTCGCCAGACGAAAGAGGGCAAAACGGCAATCATTGAAGTAAATCCGGCATTGCTGGAAGGTGGTAAATAATGGCACTGAGAGACTGGCTCACCCGTGATTTATCAGGATTAGCAGATTCACCCGCAGGATTAGCAACGATTAGCAAGCCATTAGCAAACCCTGCTAATTTTCAAGACACTGATTCTATTGAAGAAAACTCTAGGATTAGCAGGATTAGCAGGATTAGCATTAGCAATGCGCCAGAATTGAAAAAGCAGGGTATAGAGAAGCTGGCAGTAGCGGCGCAAGGTCTACCCGTCACACTGGCAGAACTCGAAGCATTCTTTGCAAACGACCTGCAAGAGTTTGGGGAAGGCAAGGTTAAGCAGGCGACTATCAAGCAAGTTGTGGAATGGTATGTTCTGAAACACCTTGGCAGGGCGAAACCCGAACCCGAAGAGATACCGGCGGGAATGGTGCGCTGCACTGACTGCCTGCAAGATCGGTGCAACCATAGGCAAGTGACACCGTGGGGTGATGTGGCAATGCAACCTTCACCCCATTGGCGATGGTGCAGGGAATACACGGCAAGGGTTCACAACCTTGACGAATACCGCAAGCGATAACAACCCCAACGAATGAGCCGGAGCAATCCGGTTTTTTTGTGCCTCACCATTGGGGATTGGATAGCCTGCTAATCTTGCCAGTTCTGCTATTCATAGTTTGCTAATTTCACCCTGATTTCCTGCTAATCCTGCTAATCCTGCTAATCCTGAAAAGCAGGCATTCAACACCCCAACGAATGAGCCGCACCAGATGCGGCTTTTTGCGCATGAATGTCAGG
>JBEUIR010000686.1:0-1319 GCA_040415395.1 Candidatus Thiothrix namsaraevi | reverse complement strand
ACTTGGCAGCATAATATTCCTGAAAGGTTTGGTGGATGAATTCAATCTTTCCATGATCAGCAGCAGGCTGAAGCAAGTGAAAATTTAACGCATCAGACAACCATTGTTTTGCTTTGCTTGCCGCATTTGTTTCGCCACGCTCCCCAAATCGCTTTTCTAGCCATTTTTCAGCTTCAACCAATAGCACTTGTAACCAAATATTTTTGCCATCACCATCCGCGTGCATCATCAAGAATGCCACTTCCTGCAAGATCTCATCGCAGAAATCAAAGAAAGTATTTTCGCGTGTTGTTACCGTCCCACTGGGTTTGTGTTTCGCATACTCATCATGTGTAAATCGCCGAAACAACTCACCCTGATTTTGTGGAATAGCGTGTGATTTTTGATAGACGCTGCACAACATATTCAGCAACAACGGACGTTCAGTGAAGTCATGCAAACGGTCTGGCAGATCATCCAACAATTGACGCACCGCCGACCCGCTCCCCAAGCGATGAGTCGCCAAGGCTCTTGCCTGCGTATCATTCAATGGCAACAAATGAAGCTTCGTTTCAATTCCAAAATCGGTAACAGTCTCCCGACTGCTAACAATCATCGGTGTATCAATAAACTGCGCCCTGAAATCTGCCAGCCTTACGCTGTTCGGCATTTCATTTAAGCCATCCAATAACAGCAAGAGCCGTCTATCTCGCAACAAAGCACGCACCTGATGCTCACTCGCAATACTCGCTAACTCCAACTGCTCCATAATCAGTTTAAGCAAAGTAACGTCATGACCATCAAACGCATCTTTAGTCCCAAGTCGCCGCAATTCCAGCAAAACAGGAATCGGTCGATACTGATCACGCAAACACGCGCCAGCCTCCTCCCGTAATAAACGCTTAAATGCAGTAGACTTCCCCGCCCCCGGTTTCCCCAGTAGCAACACATGCCCAGCCGCATATTCACGCAAACCAACAATCACATCGACGATTTTGCGCTTCTCAGATGAACGACCACGCCCATCAAAACCATCAACAGCCTGCCACTCTTTATCCTCAATTTCTGCACGCAATGGCAAATCAACTGATGTAGAAACATATCCCGCATCAGCCGAAGCATCAATCCGCTGCAAAACAGCATTCAAATAAGGAGAAAAATCACCCCCCATAACAACCCTTTCTCTTATCCCCCTCTCCCCTTGAGGGAGAGGGGTTAGGGGTGAGGGGTTCTTCAAAGATCTTCATCATCCAACCCCCCTTGCCGATTAATGCGCCGATTTGCCAACACATACAACCACAGCAACCCCGCCATCATCACAATCAACGCCACGCTAAACG
>JBEUIR010000685.1:0-1321 GCA_040415395.1 Candidatus Thiothrix namsaraevi | reverse complement strand
CAAGACGGATGAAAAAACATGCGTAATGTGTTGATTACTGGCTGTTCAAGCGGCATTGGCTACTGCGTGGCAAAAGGCTTGCGGGAACGGGGTTATCAAGTGTTTGCTTCTGCACGCAGACAGGAAGATGTCGAACGTTTGGAAGCGGAAGGCTTTAAGACCTTGCAACTGGATCTTGCCGATCCTGAAAGCGTGCAGGATGCGGTATATGAGCTAATGTTGCGCACCAATAGTGAATTGTACGCCGTGTTTCATAATGGTGCTTACGGGCAGGCAGGGGCGTTGGAAGATCTATCCCGCACCGCACTGGAACAGCAATTCGCGACCAATGTCTTTGGCTGGCATCAGTTGACGACAATGGTCATGCCGCTGTTACGACAACGCAATGAAGGTCGTATTATTTATAACAGTTCGTTGTTGGGTTACGTGGCATTGCCATTTCGTGGCGCGTACAATGCCAGCAAATACGCCATAGAAGGCATGGCAGACACGTTACGCTTGGAGTTGGCAGATACCGACATCAAAGTGTGTCTGATTGAACCTGGCCCCATTGAGAGCCGTTTCAGAGCGAATGCTTTGCAGTCATTGAAGGCACATGTCAGTATTGATCAAAGTGTGCATCGGCAAAAGTACCAAGGGGCAATTCGCCGCCTTGAGAAGGAAGGCCCTGCTGCTCCCTTTACCTTGCCGCCAGAAGCAGTGCTGGCGAAGGTCATTCATGCCTTGGAAAGCCCGAATCCTAAAGCACGTTATCAAGTGACTGTACCTGCGCATCTTTTTTGGGTTTTACGGCGGGTATTGCCTACACGCTGGTTAGACAGCATTTTACTACGTATTTCCAGCAAAGAAAATCAATAGGTTGTCAGTTATCATGAATGAAACACTCGAATATTTGTTTTTCACCCAAAGCATTGCCGACCGGTTTATTGAAGCATTACATGAGCACGAATTGCACTTTGAACGCGAAATCGAGCCAGTGCAGGGGGCTATTGTCCTGAAAATTGCTGAAGGGGTAGACGATGACGTATGGGACATGCTGGACGACCTCTACGATGAGCTTAGTGAAGCGGATCAGGCGCTGGTAGAGGCAGGGCTTGAGGATGATGACAGCAAAAGCACCGCAGGCATTTACCTGCAATTAGCTGGTGGGCATCAAACCATTGCGCAAGTAGACCCTGATGTGATGAGCCGAATGCTGACCGTCATTACGACTGAAGAATTGAATACCTTTGTGGATACGATTGTACGCAGTGTCGAAACACCGGATGATTCACCTATCTGCAAACGCTGATTTTCATTAAGTTTGTAGAGACGCAAGATC
>JBEUIR010000684.1:0-1321 GCA_040415395.1 Candidatus Thiothrix namsaraevi | reverse complement strand
ATCACCTTACAAGGCAACCCGCTGGAAACCTGCGGCGAACTGCCCGCCGTAGGCAGCGCAGCACCTGCGTTTACCCTGACCAAAACCGACCTGTCTGACGTTACCCTGCAAGACTTTGCAGGCAAAACCGTCATCCTCAATATCTACCCCAGTGTTGACACAGGCGTTTGCGCCGCATCCACCCGCAAATTCAACGAACTCGCCAGCGGCAAAGCGGATGTGGCAGTATTGTGCGTATCGGCTGACCTGCCGTTTGCCCACAGCCGTTTCTGTGGCGCAGAAGGCTTGGACAATGTGGTATCACTCTCCGACTTCCGCAATAAAGATTTTGGCAACGCTTACGGCGTAACCATTACCACCGGCGTGTTGGCTGGCTTGCTCTCCCGCGCTATCGTGGTCATTAAAGACGGCATGGTCACTTACACCGAACAAGTGCCGGAAATCGCCCAAGAGCCGGACTACGACGCAGCCCTAGCATCAGTATAAATATCAATCAGATAGCAGCAGAATCCAGCAACCTTGACTAGACTCATGTCAGCCCCTTATTGCAGGAACTGATATGAAAACCAAGATTGCGCTGCTGCTATCCCTTTTGCTGGGTATTAGCATTACTCCCGCGACGGCTGCTGAATGCACTTCATCATTTTATTGCTATGGCAATACCGCTAACTCGGTAAGCCGGGTTGTGACGCGCCCGCCGCCGATTCCACCGCCGAATCCGCGCGTGGTGCAACAGCGCCGCCAAGCGCAACTGGCATTGCGTAATCGCCCGACCACCACCCCGCGCATTGCGGCACCACCTGCACAGCCCGTGATACAACCGCGTGCGGCAACGCCTGCCCCGGCACGACCTGCACCGCGCGTAAACAATCCACCGAGTCCTGCGGCACGTGCGCCTGCGCCGGTGATACTAGGGAATTGCCAAAGCCGGAATGACCACGCCGCTTATTTGGAAAGTCAGGCAGTACTGGCATCTAAAGCGGGCGACCGCAATAATTCGGTGCGCTTGTTTAGGGAGGCGGCGAATGTGCGGCAGCAGGCTTGCCGGTAAATATACTCACGGTATCTGAAAATCCAGTAGGGGCAGACCTCCGTGTCAAGGAAACCGGAAATTCATGTGCCGTTGGTATAGCCTTTGGTATGAACTGCTTTCTGATTATTCAGTATTAGTGTTGAACCCGCAGTTTCTGGATTTCTTCCAGTGACAAGCCTGCAATACGGGCAATATCAGTTTCGGGGATTACACCCAGTTGTAGCAAACTGCGAGCGACTTCTTGGGCTTTTTTGAATTCGCCTTCTTTGCGACCTTGTTCGATGCCCT
>JBEUIR010000683.1:0-1322 GCA_040415395.1 Candidatus Thiothrix namsaraevi | reverse complement strand
CCCTTGCCGGAGCGAACGGTCAACCTCCGCGTGACGTTTTCCCGTCAGGCTCTCGTCGATCACCGTCCCAAACCAGCCATGAAATAGGTACGTCAGGATCGCAAACCCTGTCACCATAATCAGGCTGCCCGCCAGCCCCATGTCATTGATCAGGAAAACCAGCCCTAAAAACGTCAGAAAGACGCTGGCAACCGCTACAATCGGCCAAGGGCTGGGGTCGGGAATAAAATAAGCGTCTTGATCCGAGTGGGTTGCATGGCTCATGGGATTCTCCTCGTCATCGCCGCGTGGTGTTCGGGTTTGGGGGCAGCATCACGGTCAATGTTCATAAACGTGTATGACAGCGTGACCGTTTCGTATTGCTTGTCGACTGCCGGGTCAATCATGAAATACACCGGCATTTCCCGCGCTTCCCCCGGTTGCAGGGTTTGCTGGGTAAAACAGAAACATTCGAGCTTGTTGAGGTGCTGGGTCACTTGCCAAGGGGTTACGCCCGGCACGGCTTGCGCAATAATGGGCTGATCTGACAGGTTTTTGACGTAATATTTCGTAGCCACCTGTTGCCCCGGATGCACTTGCTTCTGCCGCTCCATCGGGTGGAATTCCCACGGCAAGCCACTATTGACGGTGGAATCAAACTGCACGGTAATCAGGCGACTGGTATCGACCGGTACAACCACCGCCTCCGCCACCCGCCCGGCAGGTCTGCCCGCTACGCCGTTAATGCCGCCGACTTCACATGCCCACTGGTACAGGGGAACCATCGCAAAGCCAAAGCCAAACATGCCCAGCACCACCAGCCACAAACGGCGTATGACCTTGCGGTTTTTGGCAGCCAGTTGTTCGGCTGGGGCAATGGGTGTGTCGGTATTCATGGCACTACGCCTCCGCTCAGTACTTTGGGCAGAAACACGAACGAATACGCCATCGCCAGCAGTGCAATTGCCCCTAGGATAATCGCGATCCGCAAATTGGCTTTACGCAGTTTGTCATCATCGGGCTGTTTCATTATTTCACCACCGGTGCTTGCGTGAAGCTGTGGAACGGTGGGGGAGATGGCAATGTCCACTCCAGCCCCGGCGTGCCGATCTGGGAGCCTTCCCACGGTTTGTCAGGTGCTTTTTGCCCACCACGAATCGTCTGAATAATGATGTACAGGAACAGCAAATGCGACAGCCCGAACAGGAAACCACCAATACTGGAAATCACGTTGAATTCGGTGTATTGGATGCTGTAATCCACAATCCGCCGGGGCATTCCCGCCAAGCCGGAGAAATGCTGCGGGAAGAAGGTGATGTTGAACGAAATGGTTGTCCACCAAA
>JBEUIR010000682.1:0-1322 GCA_040415395.1 Candidatus Thiothrix namsaraevi | reverse complement strand
TGGCATCGGGTTCACCTGATTAACCCGCGTGACGTGGTGCCGGAATCCAATATGCCGGGTTATCCTTGGTTGGCTGAAACCGTGCTGAATGATGGGGATACAGCAGCCAAGATGAAAACCATGCAGGCATTGGGTGTTCCTTATACCGATGAGGAAATCGCCAAGGGTGCAGACGAAGTGAAGGGCAAGACCGAAATGGATGCGCTCATCGCTTACCTGCAAAACTTGGGTACAGCCATCAAAACCCAACGGTGAGCAATATGGAATACAGTGATTTCCGAGGTATTTCGACGTTACTGGTGATGATCGCCTTCTTCGCGGTCGTGTGGTGGGCTTACAGCAAGCGGCGCAAACAGCGTTTCGACAGTGCTGCAAACTCCATCTTCGATGAGCAAGAGGAAAAAATGCACAGTGCGTCAGTTAAGGAGGTAGACAAATGAGCGATTTCTGGAGTGGTTGGATTATCCTGATCACATTGGGCAATATTTTTGCCTGTTACTGGCTGATTCGCTGGACAACCAAAACCCGTCCGGGTGAAGCAGCACAGGGTGATGTGACAGGCCATCAATGGGATGGTCTGGAAGAGTACAATAACCCGATGCCGCGCTGGTGGCTGTGGTTGTTCTACATCACCATTATCTTTGGGCTGGTTTATCTGGCGCTGTTCCCCGGTTTGGGTTCCTTCAAAGGCTTGTTGAACTGGTCTTCACAGGGCAGTCAATACGGCGCTGAAATGGAGCAAGCAGCGGCTACTTATGATCCTATCTTCAAGAAATTTGCGGCATTACCCATTGCGGAGGTGGCAAAAGACGAAGAAGCCCAAGGCATGGGGCGGCGTATGTTCCTGAGCTACTGCGCTCAATGCCACGGGTCGGATGCGGAAGGTGCCAAGGGTTTCCCTAACCTTGCGGATGCGGATTGGCTGTACGGCAATGCCCCAGAGCAAATCAAGCAATCCATTCTTGCTGGGCGTAATGGCGTCATGCCACCGCACAAGGATCGGGTGGATGCAGCCGGTATTGATGCCCTAGCTAATTACGTCATGAGCCTGAGCGGGCGTGAAGCCGATGCTGCGAAAGTGGCTCAAGGTCAGCAATTGTATACCGCTAATGGCTGTATGGCTTGCCACGGGATGGATGGCAAGGGCAATCAGGCACTGGGTGGGGCGAACCTGACCGATAACATCTGGTTATACGGCTCTTCGGCTGAAGCTATCAGGGAAACCTTGGCGCATGGGCGTAATGGCGTAATGCCCGCGTTTGCTGACTTCCTTGGGGAAGACAAGGTGCATTTGTTGTCAGCTTATGTATACGGGTTGTCAC
>JBEUIR010000681.1:0-1326 GCA_040415395.1 Candidatus Thiothrix namsaraevi | reverse complement strand
CCTGTGACATAATCCAAACTCGCAGGCAATATATCTTCCAAAATCGGGTATTGCGTCCCTGTTCCTGATAATTCATCCACCGCCAACGAGACGCGATAGACGTGATCATTGCTGGCGAGTGCAGGCGCAACAACCGGCTTCCAAAGAGGAACGGCATACACCACCGTCGAACCATCCGGTGACACCACCCCACCCGTCGGGGTAATTTTACTAAGGCTCAAGATCGGCTCACCCTGCCCCACTACCGGCACCAGCGGCGCACAACTGGTGCCATGCAACGACGATTCCACGCAATTGCGCAAGCCGTCACCCACATAATCCGCGTCCACCACCAGCCGCACATCCAGCGTTTGTCTGGCAAGATTCGCATTCACTGCCCAACGCAAGCGCTTGATGGATGTCACCAGCATCCCCGACGGCAAGCGCGTTGCCACACACCCGGTCGGATTCCCCGCTGCATCGTGCAAATTACCCGCCCGTCCTGCCGCCGTTTCCGCCGCCGCCCAATCCGACACTGGCAAATTCAAGGGGTGAAATACACCCGCGCCCGTGGCACTGCAAGCCACTTCCGGGTAATTCATCAGTTTAGGGGTATTCGACGCAGTTGCTCTTTCCACCTGCGTCCCCTCTGGCAGCGATTCCACTACCGTGTAAGCAGTTTCGCTGGTGGGCAAATTCACGCTCCAACGTTCCAAACCACCCGGCTGTACAAAAGCCGCGCTGCCTGTTTTCGTAAAACCGGGGCTAGGTGTGGGTGGTGGGGTCGGGCATGGCGCATCAATTCCCGCTGGTACAATAACGTCCGGTGCAATCGAAGTAGTCGTCACCCCAGCACTCGCCGCGCTTGCCACATTGCTGACGACTGCTGGCGGCGCGGCACTCCCGCAAGTCGGAAATTTCACCTGCACTTTGAGAATCCCGGTCGAACCTGCGGCTAAGCCATCGGCTGGCACGCCTTCCGGCAAACTCTCAACCGGCGTGGCTAAGCGCCAGCTTACGGTTTTACCGACAACAGTGACGGCTGCCACGCTACCCCCCATCGGGGTATAACTGACAATTTTCAATGGTGCAGGCACGGTGTCGGTCATGGTAGGGGCTGCACAATACAGCTCGGTCATGCTTGCGCACCGATAACGCAGCGTATACGTGAAGGTTTCACCCGCCTGTGGCGTGGTAGTGCTCACCTGCTTGTTGATCAATAGATCTGAACCCGCTGCGAACACAGGTTGCCCACCCAACAGCGAAAATAATGCAACCCCTACCCACGCCCAAAACATTGCCCTGATGGCAGAAATATAATAATTAAACACAAACAAGCCCAAGTCG
>JBEUIR010000680.1:0-1331 GCA_040415395.1 Candidatus Thiothrix namsaraevi | reverse complement strand
GCTTGCGCAACAGGTGCTTGACGTGGACTTTTACCGTGCCTTCGGTAATGCCCAGTTCCCGCGCCACCAGCTTATTGCTTTTGCCCGCTGCAACTCGCTCCAGAATGCGTTGTTCCTGTTCAGTCAAACCGGCTTCGGAGCTGCTTTTGGGGTGGGCGGCATCGTGGCGCATCGCGTGTGCCAGCAAGTTGATCAGGCGTTCGGTGAGGGTAATGCGTCCCGCCGCTGCTTCCGCCAGTTTTGCGACCAAATCTTCGGGTTCCATTTCTTTGAGTAAATAGCCGTCTGCGCCTGCGCGTAACGCTGCCACCAAATCACTCGCCTGATCGGAAACCGTCAGCATTACTACACGCGCATCACTGCCAGAGGCTTTGATGACTTTCAATACCTCAATGCCGCTCATGTCCTTCATATTCAGGTCGAGTAGGATCATGTCGGGGGCAAGTTCCAATGACATGTCGATGCCTTCCTGCCCGCAAGAAGCTTCGCCGACGATGATGAAATCAGGCACCATATTGACCAGATAGCGCACGCCTTTGCGAAACAGGGGGTGATCGTCCACGATCAGCAGGCTTTGCGGGGTTTCAAGCGGCATGGGCAATCCTTGTTTTGGGGGTGAAATCGAGTTGTACACAAGTGCCACCACCCGTGCGCGGCAAGTATTGCAGTATGCCATGCAGGGCGCGGGCGCGTTCATCCATAATTGCCATGCCGTAATGGTGCAGGTTGGCGGTTTTTTGGATACCTGCGCCGTCATCTTCGATGCGCAATTGCAGGCTGTTATTGCCTTCTTGACGTTGCAACGACACCCACGCTTGGCTGGCGTGCGCGTGTTTGAGGGTGTTGGATAAGGCTTCGCGCACGATTTGCAGCAAGTGAATTTCTTCGTTGGGAGTCAGATTGAGATTGCCTAAACTGACATCCAGCGCAATCGGCAAATTGCCGCGTTCGGTAAATTCGGTGGTGGTTTGTGCCAATGCCATGCCTAAATCGTCGTCTTCCATGCGCAAGCGGAAAGTGGAGAGCAGTTCGCGCAATTGCTGGTAGGAGCTATTGAGACCCTCGCGCAATTCTTCCAACGCAGCGGTGACTTCGGTGGCATCTGCCGGGTTTTTCACGGCGGCACGTAAGCGGCTGACTTGAATTTTCATGTACGCCAGCGATTGTGCCAAGGAATCGTGCAATTCGCGGGCGATGACGGCGCGTTCTTCCAACAGGGAGACGCGGCGGTGCTGTTCGCTGCGTTGTTCGGAGGCAATGGTGACACCGATGTGGCGCGACAGGGCTTCCAGCAATTGCACTTGCCAGCGTTCGGCGGTGGTGTTGGCGGG
>JBEUIR010000679.1:0-1336 GCA_040415395.1 Candidatus Thiothrix namsaraevi | reverse complement strand
GCGGCGGGCGCGGCGATTCGTTACCAGACCTTGTTCAGTGATCAGGTCGGCGAGGAAATGCTGGCGTTGGATATTGCATTGCGGCGCAATGACGCGGATTGGGTGGAAGTGTTGCCGGAACACATTCGCAGCCAGATTGAACAGTCGTTGTATTACGGGCATTTCATGTGCCATGTGTTCCATCAAGATTATATTTTGAAAAAGGGTGCGGATGCCCATGCGGTGAAGAAGGCGATGTTGGCATTGCTGGATGCGCGGGGGGCGAAGTATCCGGCGGAGCATAATGTCGGGCATTTGTATGAGGCGGAAAGTGGCTTGCAGGAGTTTTACAAAAAGCTTGATCCGACCAATACGTTTAATCCGGGGATTGGGAAGATGGATAAGTATAAGAGGAATTGTGGGTGTTGTGGCTGGGGATAGGCTTGAGCTTGCTGAAAGGGCTGGCGCTGGAGGAAGCCTTGCTGTTGCTGGCGGTGTCGGGGTTGTTGTGGGTCAATCGGGCGGCGTTCCGGCGGCGCGGTTATCCGCTTACCAGCCGCCGTAGCCTACGCTGGCTGGCGGCAGGGCTGCTGGCGCTGGCATTGGCGGCGTTGCTGGGGGAAGCCCTGTATGGCTCGCAGGCGTTTACTGTGCGGCTGGGGACGTTTGCCCATGATGCCGACGCTGCCCGTTATGCACGGGCGCTGGTGGCGATGTTGCTGACCTTTCTAGCGTGGCTGGGGTGGACGTGGTTTTCCATGCCCTTGCCGGAGGGGATGGTGTTGCCGGATGCGGAACTGCTGGCGCGGGCGCAGCAGTTTTACACCCGTGTTGGCAATACTGCGTATTCCTACCTGAGTTTTCTGGGCGACAAGTACCTGTTTTTTAACGAGGGGGATACCGCGCTGCTCCAGTATGGGCAACAGCGCAACCACCTGATCGTGATGGGCGACCCGGCGGCGGCAGACGCTAGCGGGGTGGTGGCGGGGATTAATGCCTTCCGGCGCATGGCGGAGGATTACAACCGGGTGGCGGTGTTTTATCAGGTGGATGAGGCTCATTTGCACCACTACTTGAATGCCGGTTTCGCACTGTTGAAACTGGGGGAAAAGGCGCGGGTGGCGTTGCAGGATTTCACGCTAGTCGGGAAAAAGGCGCAGAAATACCGCACGGCGCTGAACCACGGCACTCATGACGGCCTGCACTTTGAGGTGGTGCAGCACCCGTTGCCGGAGGGTTTGTGGGACAAGCTGGCAGCGGTGTCGGCAGCCTGGCTGGCTGACAAGCAGGCGGCGGAAAAAGGCTTTTCATTGGGGAAGTGTGAGCGCGGTTTTCTGGGACAATGTGCTGGGGTTGC
>JBEUIR010000678.1:0-1338 GCA_040415395.1 Candidatus Thiothrix namsaraevi | reverse complement strand
GTATCACAAAACTGATCGAATACCTGTTTGGTGGTTTGGGTCGCATCATTCGCCAGTTGCATCTGAATACGTGTGCCTTGCCGTGGTGCAATCGTGGCAACCGTGCATTGCAGGGTGATCGCATTAAAAATATCTTGTTTTACAATTCCCTAAGTTTTAGGCTTGGTTGCCCCCGGTCTGCCTGTGACGATTTTCAACAGGTAATCCTCATCCCAGCCTGCGTTGAGGCGCTTGTTTTTCACGCCGAGCTTGACGGTTTTCTCAGTTTTGACCAGATTGAGGGCAATGTGCCGGACAATTGCCATGTTGGCATCGCTGTTGCCGGAACGCATCCGCTGGTCGTCTTCGCGGAAAGCGTAGTCCAACACCCAATGTAGATTGTTCTCGATACCCCAATGCGCTCGCACGATTTGCCCCAAACGTTCGGGATTGGATGCATCGATGCTGCTGATGAAGTAACGGGTTTCCTCACTGGTTTTGTCCTTACATTCGCGGATAGCAGTGACCGCAATGATGCTGGTAAGCTTGGGCCAATGAGAGTGGTTTTCCTTTAACCAGTCGATGTCTGAAGTAGCCCGCACGATACGGGTTTCAATCCGCCCATGTCCTCCGTCATAGCTGGTGTGTCCAATAGGTGGACAGGTATTGGCCGATTCAAAGAACAGCTTCACATCCTGATGGAGAGTGCCTTGGTTGCCTTTGAGGCTGAGCAAGTAATCCGCATCCTTATCCACGATCTGTTGAGCAATCGCCGTTTGGCATCCCATCGCGTCCAACGTCACGACTGCACCCGCAATATTAAGCCGCATCAATAACTTAGGGATGGCGGTGATTTCGTTGGATTTATCATCGACCCGTTGTTGCCCCAATACTAATTGGTTACGGCTTGCCCAAGCACTGACCATGTAAATAGCCGCTTTATCGGATGCACTATCGAGGCTACGACGCAGGCACTTACCATCAATCGCAATAATTTCGCCACCACTGAGGTCGGTCAAGTCAGCCACCCAACGGCTAAAACACTCACTGAACTTTTGGGTGTCGATCAAGGCAAATACTCGCCCAAACGTATCGTGTGAAGGGATGCCATGCTTCAAATCCAGTACGGCGGTGAACCACTTTTCCTTAGCTCTGCCAAACTGCTCGATAGATGCCCAGTCATCTGCACCGCAAATCGCCGCACACAGCGTGATAAAGAAAATATCACTCAGTTTGTGCCGCTTACGGCGATCCATGCGTGGGTCAGGAATGGATGCAAAATGGTCAACTATCGAGGCTGTCGAACGGAGTTTCATCAGGCTACCAAAAGCCTGATAGGGAATAGCTGTAGGCGGGGTT
>JBEUIR010000677.1:0-1339 GCA_040415395.1 Candidatus Thiothrix namsaraevi | reverse complement strand
CTTAACGGGCTGACAGCTTGGAAAGACAAGCAACTAATTTTTTAATCGACCAAAGATAGCTTAACGAAACGAGGAGCGAGAGGGGTCGGCTACCGCCGATGCGCTATCCCTCCCCGACCTGAAGGACGGGGTATCTCGCGCAAGATGGATGAACACCCCATTGACCTATCAAGGCATATACTCGCCCCATAATCACGCCAACGCCACCCAGTGGATAAAAAGCCCCTGCCCTAGTTGTGGCAGCCTGCTCTTAGTCGAACGCAATAGCACATGGTGGCAGCGCGTATTACACAGCAACAAAACGCTCTGTTTTTGCCGCCAATGCCGCCATCAGTTCTGGGGAAATCAGCCTCCGCGCACTCGCTGAATGCGCTTGGTATTTACCTATGTCCACGCGGTTGCGGGCGCTTACCTGCACCGTTTGGGCGTGCCGGACTCCTGGAGCGTGCGGGGCTAGCCGGACGCGCCAAACTTGACCGCCGTGCCGATGGATGACTCCCCCCAATCGCCGTGCGCCCACTATCCACCGTTTTCATCCCCGGTCTTGTGCCAGAACGGCGTTCCGGGCGTTCGGCGGTAAAATCCGAACCGTCTTCAAACGCCATATTCACCAAACCGTAGAGCTTGCGTAATTCGCGTACTTCCAGCTCTTTGTGATGCCCACTGCGCAAGTAACGCGGCAGCATGATATTGCCGTAACGCACCCGAATCAAACGGCTAATTTTCACGCTTTGCGATTCCCACAAGCGGCGCACTTCGCGGTTGCGGCCTTCGGCAAGCACGACGTGATACCAATGGTTCGCGCCTTCGCCGCCTGCGTCTTTGATGCGCATAAAGTTGGCTTTGCCGTCTTCCAACTCCACGCCTTCCTGCAAGCGGATCAGCATTTCATTGTTGACTTCGCCCAACACGCGGCAAGCGTATTCACGTTCGATTTCAGACGACGGGTGCATGAGCTTGTTCGCCAATTCGCCATCGGTGGTGAACAGCAATAAGCCGTCAGTATTGATGTCGAGACGACCGACCATAATCCAACGCCCAGCGCGGATTTTCGGCAAGCTATCAAAGACCGTCGGGCGACCGTCGGGGTCACTCAAGGTACACACTTCGCCCGCAGGTTTGTGATACATCAGCACTTTGTGGGTCGCATTGACGCGGGAACTCAAATGCAAACGTTGCCCGCGCAAGGTTACTTGATCATTTTCGTCAATGGCTTGACCGGATTCGGCACGCTGACCGTTCACCAGAATTTCACCGGCATTGACCATGCGCTCGATTTCACGACGTGAGCCGTAACCAGCGCGAGAGAGGAGTTTTTGGATGCGTTCTTTCATGGCAG
>JBEUIR010000676.1:0-1340 GCA_040415395.1 Candidatus Thiothrix namsaraevi | reverse complement strand
ACTCTACGCCGTACTGTGTGGTTTAGCGAGAAGCTTCCGAGGAAATGGGGTTGTGGGCGGATAAAGATTGCGTTGGTGTGTTGGTGGTTTCGGGTTTGAACAAGTGATTAGATTAGCGTGGCTGTGATCGTTATAATGCTAACTGCTTATGAGCTGATGACTTTTCAAAGCCTACTAAAAAGGATTTTACGATGACAAGCACCCAACAACGCGCCGAACTGCAACGCCAAATTTGGCAAATTGCCAACGAGGTGCGTGGCTCAGTTGATGGCTGGGACTTTAAACAGTATGTGTTAGGCACGTTGTTCTATCGGTTCATTAGTGAAAACTTTGCCAGTTACCTTGAGGGTGATGACGAAAGTGTGAATTATGCCGCACTCCCCGATGATGCCATTACCACAGAAATCAAAGACGATGCGATTAAAACCAAGGGGTATTTCATCTACCCCAGCCAGTTGTTCGCAAACGTTGCTACCACCGCTAACAATAATCCCAACCTAAACACCGATTTGGCAGCTATTTTTTCCGCCATTGAAAGTTCGGCGAATGGCTACCCATCCGAAGATGATATTAAAGGCTTGTTTGCCGATTTTGATACCACCAGTAACCGCCTAGGCAACACCGTTGCCGAAAAAAACAGCCGTTTAGCCTCTGTCTTGAAGGGGGTGGCAGGGCTGCGTTTTGGTCATTTTCAGGATAACCAGATTGACTTGTTCGGTGATGCCTACGAGTTCTTGATCTCCAATTATGCCGCCAATGCTGGCAAATCAGGCGGTGAATTTTTCACCCCACAACACGTATCCAAGCTTATTGCGCAACTGGCGATGCACGGGCAAAAAACCGTCAATAAAATTTACGATCCCGCTGCTGGTTCAGGCTCGTTGTTGTTGCAGGCTAAAAAACACTTTGATGCTCATATCATCGAAGAGGGTTTCTTCGGGCAGGAAATCAACCACACCACCTATAACCTTGCGCGTATGAATATGTTTTTGCACAACATCAATTACGACAAGTTCCATGTGGCGTTGGGTAACACGCTGTTAGACCCTCATTTTGGTGATGAAAAACCCTTTGACGCGATTGTGTCTAACCCGCCGTATTCGGTGAACTGGATTGGCAGCGACGACCCAACTCTAATCAATGATGAACGCTTTGCCCCTGCTGGTGTGTTAGCCCCCAAATCCAAAGCTGACTTTGCCTTTGTATTGCATTGCTTAAGTTATTTATCCGGCAAAGGGCGGGCGGCGATTGTTTGCTTCCCCGGTATTTTTTACCGTGGCGGAGCGGAGCAGAAAATTCGCCAATATTTGGTGGATAATAACTACGTTGAAACCGTGATT
>JBEUIR010000675.1:0-1342 GCA_040415395.1 Candidatus Thiothrix namsaraevi | reverse complement strand
GGCTTTGGGGTGAAAATCGCTTGATCCGCGAATTGACAGGCTTTGAGCCACAGTATGATATTCGATCCGGTTTACAAAAAACCATTGATTGGTGTACCCGACCTAGCAATTTGGCGAAGTACAAAGCCACTATTTATAATGTTTGAGCATAGCAATGTATCAACAATTAATTGAATTTGTACGGGATCACTACCAAACCACGGCATTTATTCCGCTTCATGCCCCGATATTCAATGGGCAAGAACGGAATTATGTATTGGAAACTATTGATTCAACCTTTGTTTCCAGCGTCGGGGCTTTTGTAGACCGTTTTGAACAGGAAGTTGCTGCCTATACCAGTAGCCCCAAAGCCGTTGCTACCGTCAATGGCACTGCGGCATTACACATTGCCTTAAAACTCGCGGGTGTGGAAAACGGCGACTTGGTTATTACCCAACCGCTTACCTTCGTTGCCACTTGCAATGCCATTGCCTATTGTGGTGCTGAACCCGTCTTTGTTGATGTGGATAGGCATACGCTGGGTCTATCTCCACAAGCAATGCAGGCATGGTTGGAAGAATACGCTGTTATGGATGATCAAGGTAGCTGCCGCCATCGTGACAGTCAGCGCATCATTCGGGCGTGTTTGCCAATGCATACCTTTGGACATCCTGCTGATCTTGACGGTATCATTCAAGTTTGTGAGAAGTGGCATATTGCATTAGTTGAAGATGCGGCGGAGTCACTAGGTAGCCTGTACAAGAGCAAGCATACTGGGACATTTGGCTTGTTAGGCACACTCAGTTTCAACGGTAACAAAATCATTACCACGGGTGGTGGCGGGATGATTTTGACAAATGAAGCTTTGGGTCAACGGGCAAAACACATCACCACGACAGCAAAACAACCACACCCTTATGAGTTTGTACATGATGAGTTGGGCTATAACTACCGTTTGCCCAACCTGAATGCCGCACTTGGCTGCGCTCAATTGGAGCAGTTGGAAGCTTTTGTTGATGAGAAACGAGCTTTAGCCCAAGCTTATGCAGATTTATTGGCTCATTCCTCACTGCAATTTGTGATCGAGCCAGAACATTGCCGCAGCAATTACTGGTTGAATGCGGTGATCTGCGATAATCATCAACAGCGGGATGAGTTGTTAAAGGCCACCAATGAGGCAGGTGTCATGAGCCGCCCTATTTGGCAACTGATGAACCAATTACCTATGTACCACCATGCATTGAAAGGTGATATACCCTATGCTGAATGGTTGGCACAACGGGTAGTCAATTTGCCCAGCAGCATAAAAAGCCATTAGCGTTTATGAAAAAACTCTTGTTAAACGGTGCTGGTGGTCATTGCA
>JBEUIR010000674.1:0-1343 GCA_040415395.1 Candidatus Thiothrix namsaraevi | reverse complement strand
CATTACTCAATTTTTTATCATTTTTAGTTGATTAAGCCGCTCATTCTTCCTCGGCAACAGTCGATCACAAACGGTCGAACGCCTCCGGCTCAACATCCGGTACGGCACGCATGACCTTGAGAAAATCTGCACGAGAGGCTTGAGCAGCTTCTTGTGCCAGATAATTTTTGGTCAGCAAGGCAGACATTTTTTCAGCCGCCGCTGTTACCAAAAATTGATTGATCGAGACACCATCCGCCTTTGCCAGCTCTTTGATCTTCTCATGCAATGATTGGGGTAAACGCAATGTCAGTGTAGTCATGATGTTTGACCTCTTAATAATTCAAGAAAACGCCCCGGCGTAATCGCTTCGATCCCAAAGGTATCAATATTGGCAAAATCACGTAGGTTGTGTGTCACGATGTAACGGCTAGAGGAGGCAACCGCTAGTTCCAGTACCATGTCGTCTTTTGGATCACTTAACCACGGTCGCCATAAAAAGAAAATGTCGTGATGGCTAGTGATTCCGCAGATGTAACGCAAAAACTGGAGAATTTCCGCTTTGCTGCTTGCCCCAGTCATGTGTTCGTCGCGGGTCAGCACATCCTGATATTCGGTATACAAGGGTACAGACAACGCCACCTGAAAATACTCCAACGGTAATTGTGAAACAAGCGCGTAAGAAGCGCCTTTACTGGAGCGTAACGCCGACAACATCACATTGGTATCAATCACAATTCGTGTTTTCATGGTGTCATATATACAACCATTTGTAGTGGTCTGGCAAGTCTCTTGCCAAAACAGGCAATCCGCCTATACTGTCTGTATTAGCCATAACTATCAGTGAGGATACCATGCAAGTCTTACCAGCCCTTGAGGTAAAAAGCAGGTTCGGGCGTGTTTCCAATATTGTGAAGTCTGGGGAGCTTGTCACCATCACCCAACATGGCGAACCGACGATGGTTTTGTTTCCACTCAAGCTTGCCCAAGAAGTTCTCAAAGTTTACCGCACACAGGGAAAGCCCAATACCCAGCAAGATGAAGGTGAAGGGTTGTTAGCATGGCTCGAAACCAGAACCGCCAAACCCGCCTTTGATGAGCAAGCAGAGAAAGAAAGAATCCTGCAAAAGCTTGAAGAGGCAACAGGGCGGAAATTGAAGCGATTTGCCAGCAAGGAGGAGGCTTTAGCTGCTTCTGAACGTGCTTACCAAGAAGCCAAGCAGAACAACCCAACACCCATGACAGAGGAAGAGGAAAACGAGCTGATGAAAATCATAGAAGAGGAGCGGGAAGCTGTATGGCAAGAACAGCAAGCAGAAAAAGCAAAACACCTTGCGTCTGTTAGTCCATAACCCGAACTCATC
>JBEUIR010000673.1:0-1346 GCA_040415395.1 Candidatus Thiothrix namsaraevi | reverse complement strand
ATCTTCTAGCCAGCCCCAGTTGTTGAAGGAGTTGTATTGTGATAGTGCCTTGACTTGATAGCCTTCGCGGACGAGTAGTTCGGTTAGGTGTGAGCCGATGAAGCCATCGGCTCCCGTGATAAGAACAGTTGAAATTTCGTTGTTGTTTATCATGACTTTTATGCTGATTGATTGACGATTTGATTGAAACTACCAATACGCTTGATATGCCCATCCCCCAACTCCACAATCTGGGTACAGTTTTTCAGGGTTGTCAGCCGGTGCGCGATGATAATAAGCGTGAGGTCATTACTTAGGCTTTCA
Source organism: Candidatus Thiothrix namsaraevi (assembly GCA_040415395.1). Taxonomy (GTDB): domain Bacteria; phylum Pseudomonadota; class Gammaproteobacteria; order Thiotrichales; family Thiotrichaceae; genus Thiothrix; species Thiothrix namsaraevi. The sequence goes on along the minus strand of JBEUIR010000673.1, from coordinate 1,043 downwards.
ATTGCCTGCATGACAGCCTGTTCCGTTTCTGTATCCAGTGCGCTGGTGGCTTCATCGAACACAATAACGTCCGCTTGTTTATACAGTGCGCGGGCAATGCCAATCCGTTGCCGCTGACCACCGGATAAGCGAATACCGCGTTCACCCACAAAAGTCTGGTATTGTTCAGGCCAGCTTTCAATACTCTCTGCGATTTGCGCTTGTTGGGCGGCCAGCCTGACACGCTCATGATCAATTTGCTCTTTGGGAATACCGAAAGCGATATTTTCAGCCACTGTACTATCCGCTAAGAAAATACTCTGCGGGACATGGGCGATGTGCTGTTGCCAAGCCCTTTGGTTTTCCGCTGTGAGCACCTGACCATCAATGGCCAAAGTTCCTTCCGTAGGTGGCAACAAGCCCATCATAATATCAATTAATGTACTTTTACCGCTGCCGGTCGCACCGATAAAACCAATACGACTGCCTTTGGGAATAGTCAGATTAATATCTCGTAATATCCACGGTGTTTCAACACTATAGCGAAACGCCAGTTGCTGAAGTTGAATCTGTTGTTTGAAAGAGAGTGCTTCACTGACAGGCTGGTCAGCGTGAGCGGGAAGGGGCTGTTCAAGTAAGGAAATCGTGTCTTGCAATGACATCTGGCCGCCGAGAATCTGTGACCAAGCCCCATAAGCCAGTTGTAACACAGGTAACAGACGTTGTGCCCCCAATGCCAGAGCACCTAACACTGGAATAGCTTTAGCTACTCCATCCACTTGTTGGGCAAGTGAATAGGCCAATAAAGCGATTAACAACATCCCCAACGCCTCCATACCAAAACGCGGACTACTGCTGATAAACATATTATTGCCTTGGGCGCGGCGTAGTAGCAAATCGGCATTGCGATAAACCTGGCAATAAGTCGCCTGATTACCGTCAATCAGCACATCACGAATCCCCCCTAAACCCTCCTGTAGTGATTTAATCACTTGAGTGGATTCATGCGCAATACGCTGACTACCTGCTAATAAACGTTTACGAGTCAGGCGAATAATCACTGT
>JBEUIR010000672.1:0-1350 GCA_040415395.1 Candidatus Thiothrix namsaraevi | reverse complement strand
AAAACGGTACGTTGTTGCGGGCAGTCATCAACAAGCTCAACGAGTTGGAGCTGGAAAGTCTGGATGATCGTCATGCGTTTGGCGATTTCTACGAAACCTTGCTCAAAGACCTGCAAAGCGCAGGCAATGCGGGCGAATTTTACACCCCGCGTTCCGTGACCGAATTCATGGTGCAAATGACTGACCCGAAACTGGGCGAACGGGTGATTGACCCCGCGTGTGGTACGGGTGGCTTTTTGACTTGCACCATCGAGCATGTGAACCGCCATGAGGTTAAGGGTGATGCCACCGCTCACCGCACCTTGCAACGCCAGATTTTCGGGGTGGAAAAGAAGCCGCTGCCGCATTTGCTGTGTACCACCAATATGTTTTTGCACGGCATCGAAGTCCCCGACCAGATTGTGCATGACAACACGCTGGCACGTTCCCGCGATAGCTGGAAACCGACGGAACGCTTTGATGTGGTGCTGACCAATCCGCCGTTTGGGGGCATGGAAGAGGATGGGATTGAATCCAACTTCCACAGCGATATGCAGACCCGCGAAACCGCTGACCTGTTCCTGCAATTGATTGTGCATATCCTCAAGGACAAAGGGCGGGCGGCACTGGTATTGCCGGATGGCACGCTGTTTGGCGAGGGCGTGAAAGCCAAGATCAAGGAAATGCTGCTGCGCGATTGCAACCTGCATACGGTGGTGCGTTTGCCGAATTCGGTGTTTGCACCGTATACCAGTATCAAAACTAACCTGCTGTTTTTGGAGAAAGGCGAGCCGACCCGCGACATTTGGTACTACGAAATGCAGTTGCCGCCGGGGGTGAAGGCGTATAACAAAACCCGTCCGCTGCGGGTGGAAGAATTTGCCGCGTGTGCCGCGTGGTGGGGTGGGGCGCAACGTGAAGGGCGCGTAGAAAATGCGCAGGCGTGGAAAGTACCCTTCGGCACGCTGAAAGCCGACAAGCAGGCGGAAGCCAAGCCGTATAACGATGCCGCCAAGGCGCAACGTTTGCTGGTTAGTAATCTTGCGCACGCCATTAAGGAACTGAAAGCACAGTTGAAAGACGCGGATGCTGAGGGCAAGGCGGCGTTGAATACGCAAATTGAGCAGTATCAGCTTGAGCGTGAACAGGCATTGGAGGCGGAAAAGCAGGCGCGAGCCAAGGCGGATGGGATTTACTGGCCGATTTACAACCTCGACAGCCCGAATCCGCACATTAAGGCATCGACCTTGGGCGACCCTGATGCGTTGTTGGCGCGGCATGGGGCGTTGCAGACGGAGATTGAGGCGACGTTGGGGCAGTTGCAGGCGGTGTTGGCAGCGGCGTTACAGCAGCAGAAATAGGCTATTATTA
>JBEUIR010000671.1:0-1350 GCA_040415395.1 Candidatus Thiothrix namsaraevi | reverse complement strand
TTGGTTGCTGATGAACGCCGCCCGCAAGTGCTGAAAAACTTGGTGGCTTGCCTGCAACAAGGGTTGGATGGTATCGGCAAAACCAAAGCTTATGCACAAGTGGACGTTTACCCGCAAGCATTTGCCACGCCGCATGGAGCAACACCACAAGTCGGTGAGACAGCAATAGTCACATTGATGAGTGATGCCCTTTTACTGCCTGCACATCTCGAACAGGTGTTGGCGAATCAATGGAAAGCTGGAACGCAATCAGACAGTATCCTGCATTCCTTGTATGCGACTTATTGGGAAAACGTTGCAGGGAATGGCTTGAGCTTACAACGCCATTTTGCCCAACAAAAACGCCGAGGTGGTGCTTATCAGCACCGACATTTCCAGCATCAGGATGCTTATGCCCCGGAATGGTTGACGGTTGCCGGAAGTGTGTTTGTTCTAACCGTGGAAACCAATGCAGGTCTGGAGAAACTTCAACAATGGATGCAGACAGGTTTACCTACCTATACGGAGGCAAATGGTCAGCCTGCGACGTGGAAGGATACTCCCTATCTACCTGAACATGGTTTTGGGGAAATTTGTGTCAACTGGTCTGCTCAAACAGGACGCCCATTGCAAAACGGAGGTGACAACGCATGAGCTATCGTCGTGTAACCCTTAGCGGAACGCTCACTACTTGTTCAGAACTGCACATTGGTACGGGAGATGAAGCCACCTATACCCGTGCCACCCCTACCAACAAGGAAGAAATCTTTTCATTCAATACCTTGCTGCTGGATGTAGACAAAAAACCCTACATTCCGGCTTCGACACTGCGTGGTTATTTGCGCAGCCTGAGCGTAGACGACACCCGTGCTTTTCTGTTTGGCGAGGCACGGCAAGCAAGCGATGCTATCGCACAAGGGCAAGCAGGTATTGTGCGGGTATATGATGCCCGACTCAAAACGTCAGGTGGAGATAGGGCAAAGATCAGTCGAACCAGCATTGATGCTGTCAGTGGAACAGCTAAACGCCACCACCTCGCCACGCATGAAGCCGTCCCGGTTGGCAGTGTGTTTGACGTAGAAATCATGCTGGAAGGCAACCAACGTACCCCAATCACGGAGCAAGACATAGCTACGCTGCTGCTCGCGTTGCAATCCTTTGGCGAACAACCTAGCGGACAATTAGGTAAAGGCAAAAGCAGTGGTCAGGGTTGCCTACGCTGGCAACCCGTTAGTGTGCTGGGGCTGAGTGAAGTTGATTTCTGTTCGTGGGTAAATAGACCAAACGCTACACCACTCACTAGCAGCTTCAAATCTATTCCACTGGATAACCTTGCGGCTTTAACGGTGACGGGTATCCGTAGTGGCGAAT
>JBEUIR010000670.1:0-1352 GCA_040415395.1 Candidatus Thiothrix namsaraevi | reverse complement strand
ACCGGCGTTTCCACCGGCTATAGCCAATTGGATGAAATGACTTCAGGTTTGCAGAAGGGGGACTTGATCATCGTGGCGGGCAGGCCGTCCATGGGGAAATGCATTGTTACTGGCAGCCGCGTACTGAATCCGATCACGGGTCGCTTAGAGGTTATTGATGATTTGGTTGCCCGACAACAAGGCTCGTTGGCTACGCTAAATGCACAGCTACGTTTGCAAGTCGCCCAACCGTCGCAATACGTTGATGATGGCATCAAGCCGGTGTTCCGGGTACGCACTGCGCTTGGGCGTGAAATCACCACCACGTTGACGCATCCTTTCCTTACGATTGAAGGTTGGAAGCCATTAGCGGACATTAAGATCGGCAAACGCATTGCCGTGCCACGTATTTTGCCGTTTTTTGGTAAAGGCACGCTGTCAGAACAGCGCACCAAACTCATCGCTTATTTTTTAACTGATGGTGGCTTGACACAAAGTTGCCCGCAATTTACCAATATTAACCCTCGGATACGCCAAGATTTTATTGCAGCGCTCGACGATTTTCCGGGCGTGCAATGGCGCTTGGAAGACAGTAAGGGGCAACGTACTCCCAGTATCCGCGTGGCAACTGATACCGTATCGGTGACGGAATGGTTACAAACGTTGGGTTTGATGGGCAAAAATGCTCATGAAAAGCGTATACCTGCGCCTGTATATGAATTGCCACGTGCATTGATGGCGGTTTTCCTGAATCGGGCGTTTGCGTGTGATGGCAGTGTCTATGTCCAAAACGGTGTCCAAGCGGGAATTTCTTATAGCACGGTTAGCTATGCATTAGCGCGGGATATGCAGCATTTATTGGTACGTTTTGGCATTCTTGCGAAATTACGCCATCGGCAAATACGGTATCAGGGCGAGTATCGTGCCGCTTATGAATTGCGTATTACACATCAGCAACACGTTCGCCAATTTTTAGAAGAAATTGGCGTGTACGGTAAAGAAGAAGCCGTGCAAAAAGCCTTGACGGTCAGCCAAGAAAAAACACCCAAAGTCATTTTAGATACGTTACCAAGTGAAACATGGGCAATTGTTGCAGACTGCAAAGGAGAGCTGACTTGGGCTGAATTAGCTCAACGCATGGGGCGTAAACCCGGACATAACTTCCATGTGCATAAGCGCGGCATAGGTCGTGAGTTATTGGCAGAAATGGCAGTCGCGTTATCATCTGAGAGACTTGCTGCGCTTGCGCACAGTGATCTTTATTGGGATGAAATTGAATCCATTGATTATTTGGGTGAACAGCAAGTTTATGATTTGAGCGTACCGGATACGCACAATTTTGTTGCGGATGATGTGCTGGTACATAACACCAC
>JBEUIR010000669.1:0-1354 GCA_040415395.1 Candidatus Thiothrix namsaraevi | reverse complement strand
AATGAAGTTGGTTGAAAAGTTCCCTGAAACACTGGAACATCTGCGGGCTGTTTAGGATGTATTGTACAATCCCTACGCGATAAAACTTCACTGCCTCAAGAGAACACCCCATGACCAAACACCTGATCGAATACCCGCTCGACAACGGCGACATCATCTACATCGAAGCCGAAACCACCGAAGACGAACTTTCGCGCATCAGCAACGGCGACGGCAAGGAAACGTCCGGTCAGAAATTTGAAGACGCACTCAAAAAGACCGAACCTGCCCTTTCCGCCGTCGCCAAGCTGGTCAAACGCCTAAACCCTGCCGAGGCGCAAGTGGAAGTCGGCTTCAAGTTTTCCGCCAAAGCGGGCGTGATTTTGGCTTCAGCAGACAGCGAAGCCACCTTCAAAGTTACCCTGAAATGGAAAACTGATGCCTGAAGCCTTCGACCATGCCATTGCCCAGTTTCTTAGCGCTGACGGTAGCCGCGCTATCGGCACGGGGTTTGCGGTTTCCTCACGCCATGTCCTGACTTGCACCCACGTCATTGCCAGCGTGCTGGGGCAAGACGCACGTTTACCGATTCCCAGCGGCACGACTTTTACGGTTTTGTTCCCGCTCAATCCCAGCTTGCCACCGCTAACATTGCGGTTACACACCACCTTTCCTTGTGTTGATCAGCCCGACATTCACACCTTGGAAGACATTAGCCTGTTGGAAGTAGCAGGTGTTGCCAGTTTGCCCTGTGCCTCGCGTCAGGTGTTACCGGATAGTGGTCATCATGGGCAAGCGTTTCACACTTACGGCTTTAACCGTCACGGCGGCAGTTGGTTTACCGGGCAATGTGCGGGCGTGGTTGCGGAAGGTTGGATTCAGTTGCAGGTGGATAATGCCAGTGACGAAAGCCTCAACGGTTTGAGTGGCGCACCCGTTTGGAACACACAAGCCAACGCCATCACTGGAATGCTGGTTGCTAAACGGCGCGGCAATTTGCGCAGTTACATGATTCCGTTAGCGCGGCTGATTCGCGCCTTGCCACTGTTGGCAACGCCAGAATCTGCCGCCGCAGCGTCTACACCATGCCAAATGGCGACTAACCCGCGTTACAAACTCCTCAAAACCAAACTGGAACGTCTGCAAGCCCAATACGACCTCGAAACCCGCGTCGAAGAACAAATGCGCATGGAAAAACTCATTGCCGACACGCAAGCGAGCTTGCAACAGCTTGATTGAAGAGGGCGTATGCCATACGCCCCTACAAGGGAAGGATTACCCCTGAAACCGCATCGACAAATCCACCGCCCGCACATGCTTGGTAATCCCACCAATCGACACGAAATCCACCCCCGTTTCCGCAATCGCCACCAAG
>JBEUIR010000668.1:0-1354 GCA_040415395.1 Candidatus Thiothrix namsaraevi | reverse complement strand
GCTGTCAGCGTTAGAACGTCGCCATTTGAAAGATGCGTTCGAGGTGATTTCGACCATGCAGGACAGCATGGCGACCCGCTATCAGGCGGATCGGTTTAGATAAAAAATCGTTAAATTCTGAAAATCCTAGTTCAAGACGAAAAATGGAGTCGCTAACGCCAAAAAACATTATAAAATGGCGTTACGAACGCCATTTTACGGTGATGCTGATGTATAATCGACTGTTTACCCCGCCTAACAACAAGAGTTTTTTCCTGTTCGGGCCACGCGGCACGGGCAAAACCACTTGGCTGAAAACGCATTTCAAGGATGCCATCTATCTGGATTTTCTACGCCCAGCGTTATACCAACGCCTGTTGGGGTCGGAAAACCGGCTGGAGGAATACATTCCGTCCGCTTACAGCGGCTGGGTAGTGTTGGATGAAGTGCAGAAAATCCCCAATTTGTTGGATGAAGTCCACCGTTTGATTGAAGAGCGTAAGGATCTGTACTTTGTGCTGACGGGTTCGAGCGCCCGCAAATTGCGCCGCAGCAATGTCAACTTGCTGGCGGGGCGTGCTTTGCAATACCACTTTTTCCCGCTGACGGTGCAGGAAGTGGGCAATGATTTCGTGCTGGAGCGAGCCTTACGCTACGGGATGCTGCCGTCGGTATTCAGCGAAGAGAATCCCAAACACTACTTGCAAGCCTACCTCCAAACCTATTTGGAACAGGAGGTGCAGCAAGAAGGCTTGACCCGTAATATCGGCGCATTCAGCCGTTTTCTGGAGATTGCCAGCTTTTCCCAAGGCGAATCACTGAACATCACCGAAGTGGCACGCGAAGCCAATATCAACCGCAAGGTGGCGGAAAACTATTTCACCATCCTTGAAGATTTGCTGATTGCCTACCGCTTGCCGGTCTTCAGCAAACGTGCCAAACGCAAGCTGACCCAGCACCGCAAGTTTTACCTGTTCGACACCGGCATTTATTACCATGTGCGCCCCAAAGGTGTGTTGGATAGCCCGGAAGAATTGGAAGGCGTGTGTCTGGAATCGTTGGTGTTGCAGGAAATCCGCGCCATGAATGCCTACCGTGACTGGGGCTACGACTTGTCGTTTTGGCGCACCGCGACGGGGATTGAGGTGGATATTATCTGCTACGGTGAACACGGGTTTTATGCGCTTGAGGTTAAGCGTACTCGGCAGGTTTCCAGCAAACACTTGAGCGGGCTGAAGAGTTTCCGTGAGGATTATCCGCAAGTGACGCCGTATCTGCTCTATGGCGGTGATGCCGTGCTGGAGGTGGACGGGATTAAGGTGATTCCGGTCGTTATGTTTTTGAAGGGGATGGAGCAATACCTGATGCCGGAAAA
>JBEUIR010000667.1:0-1354 GCA_040415395.1 Candidatus Thiothrix namsaraevi | reverse complement strand
TAAGTAGTTTACTTACTTAGTATCTGATGAGTTCAAAAATGGTGGCAGGCTTGCCACTCCGACCATCGGAACGGTGCTTAACTGTGCGCTTGATACGTCCTTGCGTTTCCAATGACTTCAACAAGGTATTCATCGCTGCTGATTTGATATTTTGCTGAAAAACGTTGACACGGATCTGTGTTGTGGTTAGACCACCGTGTTTGCGCAATGCCGCGATGATTTTGCCCTCATCTTCATTCTGCTCACCCTCAAAGATGTAAGCGACACTGCCAAGGCAGTAATCCCAAATATGTGTGGCGGCATGTAAATGTTTTGGCATGACTTGATCGGTGCAATCCAGCAAGGCAAAAATGCAAGCGATGCGTAACACTTGCACCCGTGAGCGTTCCGACATGGGTGAATTCACTTTCGCTAACGACAGTGCCAAGGTTGACCATAATTCTAAGGATTCAGGAGAAAGCGATAATTCATTCAAGTCGCTGGAAAACTGAATCGCTTTGGCGACCTCATCCGCGTAATGCAGCATTTTGACAACGGGAATGCTTTCAGGAATCGCCACAATTTTGGGGCGACGCACACAGATCCATAAAATGCGGCTGGCTAAGGCGGTGGCGTACTCGCTTTGCTCCAAACGCTTGACCAACTCTTCATAAGTAATGTGACCGACGAAACACACGTGCGCATCCGTAACCGTTACGCGATTATTTTTGGTCAACGGGGAAAAGTTACCCGTATCCCAAAAGCGGCGAATCGCGGCTGAAACCGTATTGCCTTCACGTCGCGCCGCTTGCAGAACAGCCGCGAATTCCTCTTCGAGTATCATCAAGCGTTTGTCGGGAACACCTTTGTCGGTGGGGTTGCCGTCTTCATCGTCCGTATCGGCTGGGTCGCGCACTGCCCACGCTAACCCTTCCCCGCTCGACATTGGCCCGTCTCGGTATAACGCCAATGGCAAGCCCAATTTACGGAGTTGCACGTTGACGTAATCCTGCATGAGTTTTCTGACGGGGGAAGCCGCTGTACCTTTACCACCACCGGCAGAACTCGCTGTCACACTGAATAGGCGCGGTGGCGCTTCTACATCACCCAAACGCAGTACGGCTTTGTTACCAAAATAAGCACCTGTCCAAGTCAATAAGTGAATCAACACACCTATTGGATCAGCCTCGGACTGTTGACAAGCATCAAAAGCAAAGCGCCCTGCTATTCCGTAGTAACAACCTTCGTGGGGAATCGGAAACTCTGACGGCGCGTCTTCTATCTCTATCGCATTGTTTGAGCCTGTTTCAGGCAGTTTGACAACATTGCTCATGGTACTTTCCTTTTCGCGGCTTAACTAAGTACGTGATTATAT
>JBEUIR010000666.1:0-1356 GCA_040415395.1 Candidatus Thiothrix namsaraevi | reverse complement strand
ACCTGTGGATGGCTTTACGGGTACTGATACCTTTACCTACGTGATTCGGGATCCGGCAGGCAACCAAAGCACGGCAACGGTCACGGTAACAGTTGGTGCGGCAAACCCGAATGCGCCGGTGGTTAAGGATGATACCGCTTCCACCACTGCTGGCGAATCAGTCACTATTGCGGTGTTGGGCAATGACACGGATCCGAATGGCAATGCCTTGACGGTAACGGGTACGGGTGCTGCAACCAATGGAACTGTCGCGCAAAGTGGTAACAGCGTGATTTATACGCCGAATGCTGGTTTTACTGGTGATGATCAGTTTACCTACACGATTCTGGATACTGACGGCAATACCGCAACTGGCAACGTTTTTGTGCGTGTGAATGCGCCGGGTGGCAATCTGAATGCCCAAGCGGACTTGTATACCGTGGACATGAATAGCACGGCTAACTCGTTTGACGTGTTAAGCAATGACGATGTGCCTGCCGGTGGTAGTGTTACGATTACCATTATTGCCGGGCCAAGTCATGGTGCGGCTGGTGTTTCTGGTGATCGGGTCGTCTACACGCCTGCCGCTGGGTATACCGGTGCGGATAAACTCACTTACCGTCTGACCGATAGCCGTGGTTACACGACTGAAACGGATGTGAATATTACCGTGAGCAGCACGACTAACCCCGGTAATCTGGCACCGAAAAATGATTACCTATTGATTGATCTCAACGATACTGTCACCAGAACCTTACCGGTATTGGCGAATGATACTGGCGAGGAGATGACGATTATTTCTGTCAGCACCCCGCGCTATGGTACGGCAGTGGTTAGCCCGGATGGCAAGTCGATTCGTTACACCTTGCGTGGTGGTTATTGCGCTGACCATGAGTTTACTTACATTGTCAAAGACAAGTACGGTAATCAGGCGCAGGCAACCGTGGTTGTTGATGTGGCTCCAGCCAACGTCAAAGACCCGAACGCACCACCGGCGTAAGTTCATTAAACCCATGCGTTAAGCAAGCCGCTCTGGAAACAGGGCGGCTTTTTTGCGTTAGCGGTAAGCGTTGAAGATTTGCACTGCCACAAAAACGAGGATAGCGGTGATGATCAGGGTTTGATTGATGCGCTGCGAACGGCGCATTTCTTGGCGCAAAGCTTCCAGTTGCTGCGATTCCCACTGCATCTTGAGTTTTTGCTGGGTAGTTTGCTGCATAATGTCGTGCAACATATTCGGCATGTACGGCAAGTTTTCGAGGAGCTTGGGCAGATTGACTTTCACGCCGTTGAACAAGGCGCGGACACCGACTTGCTCATCCATCCAGCGTTCAATAAAGGGTTTGGCGGTCGACCACAAATCGAGATCGGGGTAAA
>JBEUIR010000665.1:0-1360 GCA_040415395.1 Candidatus Thiothrix namsaraevi | reverse complement strand
ACTTGGGTCAGCGTTTCCGCATCGCCAACAATGGCTCCGGCAATCAAATCGCCGTGTCCGCCGAGGTATTTGGTGGCGGAATGCACCACGTAATCCGCGCCTAATTCCAGCGGGCGTTGCAAGTACGGTGTGCAATAAGTGTTATCGACCACCACTTTGCAGTTGTCGTGCTGGTGGGCAATGGCTGCAACCGCCGGAATATCCACCAGTCGCATATTCGGGTTGGCGGGTGATTCAAAGAACACAATGCGGGTATTCGCGCTAATCGCCGCCGTAAGATTGACAGGATCAGCCATATCGACGTGCGTAATGGTTACGCCAAATTTCGCCAGTCCGTGATTGAAAAAGGCATAAGTGCAACCGTACAGCGTTTTATCCGCAATAATTTCATCACCCGGTTTGAGCAGCGTCCACAGCAAGGCAGCGGTTGCGCCCATGCCGGAAGCTGTGACCAACGCCGCTGCCCCGCCTTCCAAATCGGCGAGGCGTTGTTCCAGCAATACTGTGGTGGGATTGCCAACGCGGGAATACACGAAGCCTTGTTGCTCACCCGCAAACCGCGCACTGCCGTCTTCCACAGTGGGGAAGGTGTAGGTGGAACTCAGGTGTATGGGCGGATTCAAGTCGCCCGTGCCTGCATACGCATCGTAAGCGTGGTGAATAGCGCGGGTAGAAAAGCCTGCTTTCGACAACGCCACACCGTCAAAGCGGATACCCGCCCAGCCGTGACGCAGGAAAGTACGGATATTAGCATGGTCAGTGTCATCCGGTGTTGCCAAGACCTTGCGGTAATGTTCGGCAAAACACGCCAACGTTTGCGCCTCAGAAAGCCCTTGCAGTTGCCCGAAAGCGAACACTTTGCACGAGCCTGCATTCGTCCCCGCCGGGCTGGTGACGCAATCGTCGCCGTTACCGTTGTGGAAGGTTTGCGGCGTGTAGTGGTAGTGCGCGTCGATGCTGGCAATCACGCTGGCAAAATCGAGGGCTTCGGGCTGGGTGTCGAGTTGAACAAGCAATGTGGGGATCGTTAAGGGCATAGTTTTCTCGCGTGGACAATCAAGGCAGGATAATAGCATTGCTGACCGTTAAATCACCTTATGAACTTTTGTAGCCATCACTGTGTTTCCTCCATGCACTCCACAAGGTAGGCGATCTTTCAATCATTGTGCAGTATCATCCACGCAAGACAAACCTTATCACGTCACAGAGCCACTATTATGAAAATCGGCGTTACCAGCCAAAATTTGCGTACCGTTACCGGACACGCCAGCAAAGCCCGCAGCTTTTTGCTGTATGAATGGAGTGCCGAGCAAGCGGTGCAGCCCCTTGATTCGTTGGAGTTGTCGATGGAGATGTCGAT
>JBEUIR010000664.1:0-1361 GCA_040415395.1 Candidatus Thiothrix namsaraevi | reverse complement strand
TGTCTTCGAGACTTAGGCTATCAACCCACTGCTTTCTTTCCTGCGTATAGTCCCCGTGGCCTAAGCTGAACTGATTACTGAGGTCGCACGATGAATTTAAATACGCACACCATTGCTGAAATTAACCAAAAAGCCACCCATATCCTATTTCAACAGCTAGGGGTGGTTGATGCTTTCAAGTTTCTGAATCAGTTCAGCTTAGGCCACGGGGACTATACGCAGGAAAGAAAGCAGTGGGTTGATAGCCTAAGTCTCGAAGACATTATGGCTGGAATCCAAGAGCAGCGAAACGCTCGCTGAAAAACGCTGTCCCCCTCTACCGCTTGGCGGGAGAGGGGGCTAGGGGGTGAGGGTCTTCTTACCCGATCACACCCTTCTCCCGCAACAACGCCTCAATCTCCGGCATAATCGTCACGTCATCAATGGTGGAAGGCACCACATACGGCTGCCCATTCACCATCTGCCGCAAGCTCTTGCGCAGCGTTTTGCCCGAACGGGTTTTCGGCAAACGCTTCACGATGTGGGTTTCTTTGTAGCAAGCAATCGCGCCAATGCTGCTGCGGATCATCTGGGTGAGTTCTTTCGACAACGTTTCCTCGTCGATGTCCGCACCTGTTTTCAACACCACCAGCCCCATTGGTAGTTGCCCTTTCAGATCATCATCGCGTGCAATCACCGCGCATTCGGCAACAGACGGATGCCCGCCCACGACTTCTTCCATCTCGCCAGTAGACAGACGATGCCCCGCCACGTTCATCACGTCATCCACGCGACCCATGACGAATACATAGCCGTCTTCGTCAATGTAGCCGCCGTCGCCGCTGGCATAATAACCCTCAAAGGTTTGCAGGTAGCTCTGTTTGAACTTCTCGACATCGCCCCAAATCGTCGCCAAGCAGCTCGGTGGCAATGGCAATTTCAGCGCAATGAAACCCTGTTCATTTGCACCCAACTGATGCCCGTTTTCGTCCAGAATCTGCACATTGAAACCGGGGGTCGGCATGGTGGAAGATCCCAGCTTGACCGGCATTGGCTCCACCCCTTGCAGGTTGGCAGTAATGCCCCAACCCGTTTCAGTTTGCCACCAATGGTCGATCACGGGCTTGCCGGTTTTTTCCATCATCCATTCTTGGGTTGGTGGGTCAAGGCGTTCGCCCGCCGAGAAAATGGTCAGCAAGCTGCTGGTATCGTATTGCTTGATCAGCGCCGCCTCTGGGTCATCTTTCTTGATGGCACGGAACGCGGTCGGGGCAGAGAACAAACCTTTCACGCCGTATTCTTCGGTAATGCGCCAGAATGCACCCGCATCCGGTGTCATAACCGGCTTGCCTTCGTACACAATCGTGGTGCAACCGCGCAAC
>JBEUIR010000663.1:0-1361 GCA_040415395.1 Candidatus Thiothrix namsaraevi | reverse complement strand
TCGGTTGGCAATTTGACCGATTTCGTGCGTACCCACATGCTCGAAGACACGGGCGTAGAACAGCAAATCCACAGCTTGTGCCGCGATTTCGACAACCTCAACCGCCTGCACGAAGCGGTATTGAAAGCGCGGCGGCAAATCAGCCTGCTGCAACCGCTGGATAGCAACCTTGCCGATTACACCCAACTCAGCAGCAGCATCCACGCCTTACGTGCCGCCCGCGAAGCCTTGGGTTGCTGGTTTGCCGTTCAGGAAGTGGGCTTGCTCACCGAACGTTTGCAAAACCTGCGCCACGATGCCGAACGCCTTAGCCACCGGCGCACCCAGCTTGAAACCAGCATCCAGACCTTGCGCACCCAAGAGGACGATTTGCACCGCAGCATCGAAGATCAGGGCGGACGACGCTTGCGTGAACTCGACAAAGAAATGGCAGCACTGGAAAAAGACCGGGTGCGCTGCCAACGCCAGTACGATAACTGGCAGACCAATATCACCCAACTCGGCTTGACGGCTGAGTTGAACGAAGACAACTTCTACCACAACCGCCAGCGCGTCGACGTGCTGGAAGCCGACATCCAGCAACAGGAACAGCAGTTACAGACCGAACGCGATGAGCACGCCATCCGTTTCCGCCAGCAAAATGACCAGCAGCAACAGTTGCAGGCGGACATTGACTCGCTGCGTCAGCGCAAAAGCAATATTCCGCGCCAAAACCTCGCCATGCGCCAGACCATGCTGGAAGTGCTGAACCTGCCGGAAGCAGACCTGCCGTTTGCAGGCGAATTGCTGCAAGTGGACGAAACCGAACGGCTGTGGGAAGGGGCTGCCGAGCGCGTGTTGCACAATTTCGGCTTGAGCCTGTTAGTGCCGGAACGCCATTACGAGCGCGTCAGCCACTACGTCGAACAGACCCATTTGCACGGGCGGCTGGTGTATTACCGGGTGCAAACCTCCAGCACCTCGCGCCGTGGCGAACTTGACCCGCAATCGCTGGTACGCAAGCTGCGCATCAAAGCCGACAGCGAATTTTACCCTTGGCTGGAACACGCGCTGCACGAACGCTTTGACTACCATTGCGCCACCGATATGCAAGATTTCCGTCGCCACCACCAAGCCCTGAGCCAAAACGGGCAGGTCAAAGGCGGTGGGCAACGCCACGAAAAAGATGACCGCCACAACCTGCACGACCGTTCCCGCTACGTGCTGGGCTGGAGCAACCGCGACAAATTGCAGGCACTGGAAGCGCAAGCCGCAGACCTGATTCAACAGATTCACCAGACAGCCGCTGTGCTGTCACAGGTCGAACGCCAACGCCAAGGTTTGCGCCAACAGCAAAACGCGCTGCGTGATGTGCAAAAGGT
>JBEUIR010000662.1:0-1363 GCA_040415395.1 Candidatus Thiothrix namsaraevi | reverse complement strand
GATTGGGCATTGCATCATGAAAAGTGAATGTGCTATCCGCAGCCGTTGCGGCACGTGTAACAAAACACCTAGCATCGGCAACATCACGATACGGCAGATTTAAACACTACCCATCGGTCGATCAATCAGTTAAAATGATAGAGTTATAAAAATAAAAGAAAGTGGGCTATGTTACGTTTCCTTCTGTTGTTTCTATTGTTACAAGGCGTGTTATTCGGCGTTGAAATACTCCAACCCGTGCAAACCGCCGTCATCCTTCCTTGGACGAGCTTGTTAGCTGACGTAAGCGGTTGGTTAATGACAGCATTTGACCCTAATGTGGCTACCTCTGGCAAAGTAGTGCGCAGTACGGTGAATGGCTTTGCCGTATCAATTGAGCCGGGGTGCAATGGCGTTGAAGCCATGATTGTATTGCTGGCAGCCATTATGGCGTTCCCTGCCCCCTTCGTGTACAAGCTGAAAGGGTTGCTGTGGGGATTCGTTGCCATTCAGAGCATAAACCTGTTGCGGATCATTAGCTTATTTTACCTAGGGCAGTGGAGCGAGGTATTGTTTGACTGGGCGCACCTCTACATTTGGCAAGCCCTGATTATGCTGGATGCGCTTATTGTTTTCCTAATCTGGATTCGTTACCTACCAGGGCAACATACTTCCCCAAGCAAACCAGCAGAGGTAGCAGCATGACCAGCAAACCACTGCACCGCTTTATGTTCGGCGTACTGATTTTTTTCCCGCTCACTTTCTTTCTTTGGTATATCAGTGCCACCTATCATCTCGCGCCCATTACCTTAATAACCAGCAAACTCATGAACATCTTTGTGCCTGACGCCCTCATGTGGCTGCGCTTGGACGGGCATATGCTGGTATTAGCCTCTAATTTTGGGCACGACAGCAATGGGGTGATTGTTTCACCACCCACCGGTGATGACGTGCTGGGCTTCCATCTTAACCCATTGATTTACAGCTACAGCTTACCACTGCTAGCCGCGTTGATACTCGCCACCCCCAGCCCGCGCAAATGGTCGAACTTGTTGTGGGGCATTATATTGATTCTGCCGACCGAAATTTTCAGCATGATGTCCAGTGTCCTGAAAACACTGACGTTTGATGTGGGCGCTGCATTTCAGATACAACAAGGCATTTCCGCAACCGGAGCAGACATCATCGCCCTGAGCTATCAAGTGGGTACCTTACTGCTGCCGATGGTTGCACCATTGATTATCTGGGTTGCACTGAATCGGGACTTTTTACTCCAGCTTGCACCACAATGGGAACAAGCGTTCACCCGTTAGCTATACCTTTTGTCGGAAAATATTACAAATATTGGATTTATAAGGGAAAACCCAGATAATCAATAAGTCGG
>JBEUIR010000661.1:0-1369 GCA_040415395.1 Candidatus Thiothrix namsaraevi | reverse complement strand
GTGGTGACGATGATTTCTTCACCTGCTTGTGCGTATTTCAGGTATTCAGAAAAGCGGTTTTTGAGTTCGCGGACAGCGACGTGCATAACGGTTATCTCATTTGTGGCTATATTTTAAAATTGTAGCCACAAGTGAGAGTGTTTACAAGTGCGGAGAATCGCTGTAGTTCAGACTGATTTTGGGTAAGGTCTTCGACGATTACGGGAGCAAGTTGCAGTTTGTGGCGGAATTGCTGCCTCCGGTGTTTGCCAAGGATACGGACATAGCCGCTTTCCCTGTTTCCGTTGGTAGGGTTTATCACAGCGGACGTTCTGATGTATCCACTAAAGCCGATTCGCTATTGTTTGAAAGCAGTGTTGAGACATTATTGAAAAGGCGCAAAGTATAAACCCATTCCCCCATTGATTCCCTCAAAGCTCGGCAATGTAGGATAAGGTTTCAGGATGCCGTTGCACCAAACGCAATAGTGTTACTGCCTGACCATTAGGGGTAGTGCGTCCCTGTTCCCAGCTTTCGAGCGTTCGGGCAGAGGTGTGTAAGTGACGAGCGAATACGCCTCGTGACATATTGAACATTTCCCGAATGGTTAAAATTTCCTGTGGTTTAATTTCAGGCGCACCTGTACGTTGCACAACATGGGTGCGCAAGGTGAGTTTACCTTCTGAATGTTGCTTGGCTTCGACCAAGGCGGTGCTTAATTCTTCAAACAAGTTACGCTTGCTCATTACGCCATACCTCCACGAATGTTTTGAGTTGGTGTTTCTGGTCAGTCAAATCAAAAGCGTGACCTCCGCAGATGGCGGACGTAGGCGGCGGGGTCTGCCATTTCTGCGCGGTCTTGCCATAAGCCGTAGAGTGGCGTATCACTCCAACTGGTTTTGCGTTTCCTAGCAGTTTTGGTGGCTGGTTTGACAGGGTAGCGGCTGCGGATGAATTCAATGTAGTGCAATACTTCGCGTTGGGCACTTTCAGGCAAGTCGCGAGTCTGCTGGGCGATTTGTTGCTCCAAGGTTTGCATGGTGTCGTCGTCCCGAAAATTGTGTTGACAGTTAGTATAAGGGGCTTTTTAGGAATTGCCAAAAGCTAAAGGATTTAGGCAACTTCGCTGGAAATGTCCAGTTCCGGCAAACTTTTGGATGGCGGCAAGCCTGCGTTCGGCTGCATTTTCAAAAAATGTAAATTTTTATGGCAAATTGCTGGACTTTACATCAAATCTTTTCGTAATATTCACCATTCATTAATTTTATTGAAGCTGCCTTGTTGGGCTAAACGTAATTGTTCACACCCCCACTCCTTGAGGCATCGCAGGCAGACTAAACCCAGCCCGCGCCGCGCTGATCACGCTGGCAAGATAAGCAAGTGCGGATTG
>JBEUIR010000660.1:0-1374 GCA_040415395.1 Candidatus Thiothrix namsaraevi | reverse complement strand
TGAAAACACTCATTTGCACCGTCGGTGGTTCACACCAACCCATCATCAAAGCCATTGAGGACAGCCAGCCCGATTTCACCTTGTTTGTGTGTTCGGAAGATGACCCGGATACCGGCAAACCCGGCTCGTATGAGCAAATCGAAAAGCGTGGCATTTTCCTCAAAAAAGACTTCAAGGATGATAAGCCCAGTCTTCCCAACATCCCCACTCAGGTAGGTCTGAGCGCGGGTAGCTATGAAGTGTTGCGGGTGTATGCGGATGATCTTGACCATGCGTATAGCGAGATTTCGCGCTGTATCCACCCGTATGTGCAGGCTAATCATGTGATTGTGGCAGATTACACGGGCGGTACTAAAACCATGTCCGCCGCCTTGTGTCTGGCGGCGCTTGATCACGATAACATCAGTTTGCAATTGGTCACTGGTTCGCGCAGCAATCTGATTAAGGTGAAAGATGGCACAGAACAATCGCAACAAGCCCAGATCGGGCGTACCCGTTTTCAGTTGAAGCTGCGGCAAGCGTTAACATCCTGGCAATTGTTTGCTTACGACGACTCATTGCTGCATTTGGCAGACCAAAAACCGTTGCACCGTGATGATCGCGGTACATTGCAAGCGGTGCGTAACCTGAGCACGGCGTTTTCGGCGTGGGATCGTTTTGACCATGCCGGTGCGCTGGAGTTACTCGACAATTACATGAGTAAATACGGCAAATGGTTAGCACCTTATGTGGCGCAGTTGCGTCTATTGTGTGTGGAATCACCCAAACGCACCCCTGCCCTGTTGCTGGATTTGTGGCTGAATGCACAACGCCGAGCCGCGCAACAACGCTTTGATGATGCGACCTCGCGTGCTTATCGCTTGCTGGAATGGTCAGCACAATGGCTATTGAAAAGCCAAGCGGGGGTTGATACCAGTCATGTGGCAGCGGATAAAATCCCCGATAGCTTGCGGTTAACGCCGGATAGCCAAGGGGTTTACCGGGCAGCGTTGCACGATGCGTGGGAATTGGCGGCTTGCCATTGTGATGCGGCGATACGGGTATTTTGGGATGAGAATCAAGAGCGCATGAAAGATTTATTGAGCATCCGCAACCATTCGATTCTCGCGCACGGCTTCGCGCCCATTACCGCCGAGGAATGGCAGCGGATTGCGGCGTTTATTGAAAGCGGGTTGTTGCCATTGCTCACCGCGCAAAGTGCGAAAGTGGGGGTACGCAATCTTCCTCTGCAATTACCCGTCATGCTGCGTAGGGATTGATTGCGTAAGCTCACTTTCGTGCAAACTATTGCGTAGTGCTATGATGGCAGCATCAAGGCAGTAACAGGAGCAGAGATGATGACAAAAGTTGCAATCATGCCAGTACCTGATGGGC
>JBEUIR010000659.1:0-1377 GCA_040415395.1 Candidatus Thiothrix namsaraevi | reverse complement strand
ATGAACATCATTGACCTAGACCGCAGCCACGTCTGGCATCCTTTCACCCAAGCCCAAACCGCGCCCGATCCCATTCCGATTGCGTCCGCGCAGGGTATCCGCCTTTACGCCGAAGACGGACGCGAATTCCTCGACCTGATTTCTTCCTGGTGGGTGAATATCCACGGACACGCTCACCCCACGATTGCCGCCGCGATTGCCCGCCAAGCGCACACGCTGGAACAGGTGATTTTCGCCGGATTCACGCACCAACCTGCCGCACAACTGGCTCATGAACTGGTGCAACGTTTGCCGGTTGGTCTTACCCGCGTGTTTTTCAGTGATGACGGTTCCACTGCGGTGGAAGTGGCGTTGAAAATGGCACTGCAATACTGGCGCAATCACGGTGAAACCCAGCGCACCCGTTTCCTAGCCTTTGAAGGCGGCTACCACGGCGACACGGTAGGGGCGATGTCTGCGGGGAAAGGCAGTGGCTTTTTCGATACTTACGGCAGCCTGTTGTTTGAAGTCGGTTTGTTGCCCTTCCCCGAAACGTGGGATGGCGATACGGCAGTCGCCGCCAAAGAGCAAGCCGCCTTAGCACAGTTAGAGCGCTACCTTGCTGAGCACGGCGATACCCTCGCGGCGGTAATTATGGAACCGTTAGTGCAAGGTTCCGCCGGGATGCGCATGTGCCGCCCCGAATTCTTGCAAGCTTTAGCGACCCGTTTGCGCAAAGCCGGTATTTTGCTGATTTTCGATGAAGTAATGACGGGGTTTGGGCGCACGGGGGCGCTGTTCGCTTCCCTCAAGGCGCAAGTGACACCGGATATTATTTGCTTGTCGAAAGGGCTGACTGCGGGGTTTTTGCCTATGTCGGTGACAGTTGCCAGCGAAGCCATTTACGCGGCATTTTTGGGTGAAAGCTTTGACCGGGCGTTGATTCATGGGCATTCTTTCACCGCTAATTCCTTGGGGTGCGCGGCAGCCTTGGCATCCTTGCAAGTCTTTGAGGATGAACAGACGCTGGCAAAATTGCCGCAAATCGAACGCTGGCAGCGGGAAGGGCTGGCAACCTTGGCGGGGCATCCGTTGGTACAACGGGTGCGAGTCATGGGAACGATTGCGGCTTTCGATGTAGTGGCGGCTGATGCAGGTTATACCTCGGCGATTGGGGCGCAACTCAAAGCGTTTTTCCATGAACGGGGCTTATTATTGCGTCCGTTGGGGAATGTGGTGTATGTGTTGCCGCCGTATTGTGTGACCGAAGCTGAGCTTAAACAGGCGTATAGCGTTATTTTAGAAGGTTTAAAATAGCTGAAAAGTTTTATACAAATTGATGCTGGAATTGTTTGTGATTGATCTTGTGAATCAAATAATAATTAATTTTAATCACTG
>JBEUIR010000658.1:0-1379 GCA_040415395.1 Candidatus Thiothrix namsaraevi | reverse complement strand
AATACGGCGAGCAGCGGGTTTTTCTCCACTGACCGCACGATGGCGGAATATAACCGCGAAATTTGGAAGCTGAAGCCGGGGAATGGCAACGGGGATTAAATCCCCCTCAAAAATCCACGATTCAGTAGTTATCGCTATTGAATCGTGGCATTATCAAAACCTGTTACTTTCCTTTTAGGCGGTCGCCTTATGAAACAGGTTTTTCGTGATCTCAAATTACAGCAAACCAGCCAAACATTAGAGTGTTGGCGGCAAGCGGTACTTCCCACCCGCCCCAGCAATGGCTGGATTCATGCTATCCGTGAAGCACTGGGTATGACCTCGGTGGCTTTGGCAAAACGCTTAGGTATGACCGATGCCGGTTTGCGCCATCTTGAAAAAGCGGAAAGGGATGAGGCCATTACGCTGGCTACCCTGCGCAAAGTGGCGACAGCATTGGATTGTGAGCTGAAATACGCACTGATTCCGCGTCAGCCGCTCGAAGATATTTTGAGTGAACGCGCCGAACAGGTTGCGCGTGAACGTGTATTGCCCGTAGCACATTCAATGGTATTGGAAGATCAGGGTGTTTATCGCGCCGTGACGGACAAACAAATTCAGCAACTCGCCAAGGCATTGCGCGAAGGTTCACGTCGGGAGTTGTGGCGATGAATTTTGAATACCCACTCGGTGCAACGCCGCTTGATCCTGACGAAGCGCAAGGTTTATTGCCGACACATATCACCACCCAAGGTGAGTTAAACGTTTGGGAACAAACCAATATTCTGCAAGGTGAATTATGGGCAGCACGCCAATCCAAACGCGAGTTACTAGATGAGGCGTTTATTCGGGAATTGCACCGCCGTATGTTTGATCAGACGTGGCGCTGGGCAGGTACATTCCGTTCCAGCGACAAAAATATCGGCGTGGATTGGCTGCAAATCGCGATGCAGCTTCGGAATCTATTGGATAACACGCGCTATCAGGTGGAACATCAGGTTTTTTCAGCGGATGAATTGGCGGTACGTTTCCATCATCAGTTAGTCGTTATTCACCCGTTTCCTAATGGCAATGGACGACACGCACGCTTAATGGCGGATTTACTGGTGCAACGGTTGGGGATGCCCCGTTTTAGTTGGGGCAGCGAGTCATTGGTTGATACGGGCGAAGTGCGGAGTGCTTATCTGGAAGCTTTGCGGGCAGCAGATAGGCACAAGATTGAGCTTCTACTGGCATTCGCTCGCACGTAGCGTACCCGACTCTATTCCCGCCGCAAGGCTTTCGGCAATACAAACGACACATTTTCGGTGATGCCCGAATCCTGCACGCGCACTTTCGCCCCGTGCGCTTGCAGGTGGGCAATCACGCCTTCCACCAGCACTTCGGGGGCAGATGCGCCA
>JBEUIR010000657.1:0-1381 GCA_040415395.1 Candidatus Thiothrix namsaraevi | reverse complement strand
GTCTTAATCCCTTGTATCTTTAAAGCATAGAATTTCCGATAAGCTAAACTGTTAAAGAGCGGAAGAAGTTGCGCAGTCGGAAGGTCAGAGTTGGTCTTAATCCGAGGCTTCGAGCCTGTGAGAAGAGGAACCGACCTTCCATTTTTCAGGAGATCAGGCTGGACGATACTTGAGTCCACCCATCGCTAAAAATAGCACGGGTTGAGGCTGTATTCTACAAGGGAAGCCGCTGAAAGATTGCACAATAAGCTTGCATGAGCAAACCGCTTTTTGATCAGGATAGCGTCAACCACAAGGAGTAGTCGCATGACAGACACTGTTGTATCCATCGGCATAGATGTGGCGAAAGACAAGTTGCAAATTGCTTGGTTGCGCCAGTTGCAGCCCTTGCAGGTGAAGCCCAAGAGCCTGCCTAATCACCCTAAAGGCTATGAAGAACTGCTGGATTGGCTGTTGAAAAACACGGGAGTAACGGTTGAACGGCTACGGATTACGCTAGAACCGACCAATATTTACCATGAAGGGGTGGCGTTGTATCTGCATGATCACGGCTGTCAAGTTTGTCTGGTTAACGCTAAACAGGTGAGTGATTTTGCGGCGAGTTTGGGCAATTTGTCGAAGAATGACCGTAAGGATAGCGTCATGCTGGCGCGTTTTGGTCTGGTGATGAATCCACGAATTTGGCAACCAGCACCATTGGAAATCAGGCAGTTACATGCATTGCTAGACCGGCTTGATACCCTGCAAGCGACCATGCAGCAAGAAGAAAATCGTCTGGATACCTTGCAACTACGCGAACGCTACCCGAAAACCGTCAAAGAGTCGTTGGATGAATCCATTGAATTCCTCAAGCAGTCGATGCAAACGATTCGTGACCAAATCGACGACCATATTGACCGTCACCCCGGTTTGAAACACGACCAGAAATTGTTGGCTACCATCCCCGGTGTTGGGGCGTTGACAGCGCAACGAATGATTGCACTCATACGTAGCAGGGACTTCACCAAAGCCTCACAAGTTGCCGCGTTCATGGGCTTAGTGCCGGTGGAGCGAACGTCAGGAACCAGTGTATTTAAGCGTCCGCGTATTTCACGGCGGGGGGATCCTGAGTTACGTGGCAAGCTGTTTATGCCAGTGGTAGCGGCGATTACTCACAACCCCATTGTTCAAAAGTTTTACCGCAAATTGCTGGATCAAAAGAAACATCAACGGGCAGCGATGACCGCTGCGATGCGGAAATTGGTGCATATTTGTTTTGGTGTGTTGAAGAACCAGCAGGTATTTTCACCAACGATGTAGGGTATTCAATAGCGGGGTCAATAAAAAATCCCTATGGATTTTTTGTTGACCTCAAGACGATACTCTTTTCAAACAGGGCGGC
>JBEUIR010000656.1:0-1382 GCA_040415395.1 Candidatus Thiothrix namsaraevi | reverse complement strand
GTAACTGGCATGTCACCTCGCTGGCAACACAATCTCGCCTTGCTCACGTTATTCTACTCCGCCACCTTGTGGGGCTTGTTTTGGTATCCATTCCGCTTGTTGGATGACGTGGGGGTGGGTGGATTACTCGCCACGTTTATTGCATATACACTGCCCACCTTGGTCATCGGCTGGTATTACGCCAAAGGGCTATGGCAAGTGCGTAGTCAGTGGTTTTGGCTATTGATTTTAGGGATTACCTCCGGTTGGAGTAACGTCGGTTACGTGTTGGGCGCATTAGACGGCGAAATCATGCGCGTCTTGCTGCTGTTTTACCTGTCACCGTTATGGACGGTGTTATTTGCCAGCATCTTGCTGCATGAACGTTTGAATCGCGTGGGGTGGTCAGTCATTGTGCTGTCGTTGTGCGGAGCGGTAATTATGCTGTGGCAACCTGATGGGCGCTTGCCGCTGCCAAGTAATCAGGCGGAATGGTTGGGCTTGTCCGCCGGTATCACCTTTGCCTTGAGTATTGTCGCGGGTCGTTATCTGGGCGTAGAAGTCAGCGAAGGCGTGAAAACCTTGACGGTATGGTTGGGGGTTAGCTTATTAACCGGAGTCGGCTTGTTATTGCTGCCCCATACCGGTGGTTGGCAAGTCTTTTCGCCTGCCGTATTGTTGCTATTACTTGGTCTCGCGGTAATGCTTGGGAGTGTCACCTATGCCGTGCAATACGGCATTGCGCGAGTGCCAGCCAGCCAATCCAACGTCATTTTCCTGTTTGAACTGGTGGTTGCGGCTATCGCTGCTTATTGGTTAACCCAAGAGCGCATGGATTGGAACGAATGGGTCGGCGCAATCCTAATTCTCGCCTCCAGCCTGTTTTCCGGGCAGATGCAAGCTACCACGCCGCTTAAGGAAACTTAACCACCGTCCACCCCGCCGGATTAATCGTGCCATCGGATAACAAGATTTTTTCCACTGCCGACGTTTGCGCGTAACGCTGCAAATTGTCTTCGCTCATCCGCCCAAATGCAGTGCGGAAAATGGCCTCTCTGGATTTCAGGGAGGCAAGTTCTCCCAGCAACGCTTTATCCGTTCCCACCATAATCTTTTTGTAACGGGTACTTGCTTCCCGTGCCGCAATCCAGCGTTCCATTGCCGCGAATTGCGGTTTCAAGGCATACGAGGTATCGACCACAATCAGCACATCCGGCTGGTGTTGGCTCAGGTAAACGTGCGTACCCGCCCAAGCGGCGACGTGCAGCACTAGAAACAAACCAAAGATTTTCAAGCCTTTCACACGCTGCCTCCTCTGGCTTACATTTCCGAATTCAGCAAATTACCGATGCGGAATGAGGCGGAACCCGCACTCGATTCGGTATACGCGCCTTCTGCCAGAC
>JBEUIR010000655.1:0-1384 GCA_040415395.1 Candidatus Thiothrix namsaraevi | reverse complement strand
ATCCTTCGTACCCAACACAGCGGTCGAAACCACGGGCGTGCCGCACGCCATTGCCTCAATCAGCACCAAGCCTTGGGTTTCGGTGCGGGAAGCAAACACGAACACATCCGCTGCCTTGTAGCACGCCTGCAACTCACCATCGCGGCGCAGATAGCCAACGAAACTGACATTGCCTTCCAACCCGCGCCGCTTGACCTGCGAATGCAGGGACTTTTCCGCCGGACCTTCGCCAGCAATCACCAACAGGATGTCGGGAATGGAATCGCGCAGCCGTTCGGTCACATCCAGCAGGAAACCGATATTTTTCTCGAACGCCACCCTACCTACGAACAGGATCACCGGGCGCTCAGCGGGGATGCCATGCTTTTCCCGGAATGCCACACCGTCACCCGGCTCAAACACTCGCATGTCCAACCCCGTCGGCAACACCGTCAACGGCGTTGTTACCCCATAATCCACCAGCACTTGCTGCATCGCAGTGGAAGGTACGACCAACGCATCCAAGTCCGCACACTGGGTACGCGAAAAACGCCGCGCCACATAGCGCAGCCATTCCTTCGGCAACCACTTAACGTAGTTGTAGAGGTATTCCTCGAAAAAGGTATGGTAGGTCGCCACCACCGGTAGTTTCAGCTTGCGTGCCAGTTTCAGCCCAGCATAGTGCGCCACGAACGGGGTGTGGATGTGGATGATGTCGTAATCGTCCGCCCGCAGCTCTTCAGTCAGGCGGTGGATATGACGGATGCGCATCATGCGATCTTCCGGGTCAACAATCACCTTGCGTGAACTGATGCGGATAATGCCCGCTTCGTCCGCCACCGTTTGCCCGTAATCCGGCGCTATCAGGGTGACGTCATGCCCTGCCGCTGCCAATGCCTGCCGGAATGCTTGTATCGAAGTGGAAACACCGTTAACACGCGGAAAATACACGTCGGAAACCATTAATATATGCATTGTCATTCACTAGAATCAAAATATGAAAAAGCCCGGTATTGCTACCGGGCTAAAGCTGATAAAAACCTCAACTTATTTTATGCATTTCCCTTAAACGGCGACTTTGCCACCATCATTGCGCGTAATAACTACAGTAGCAGACTGTGGACGCGCACTGCCCCCTTTCGGCCAGTTACTGGTGAGTACCGGCGGGTTAGTAGGGCTTTGCACACTGCCGAAGGTACTGTTTTCGCCCGGATGCTGAATATTAACGAAAATAGCTCTGCCATCTGGCGTTTCCGCAATCCCGGTGATTTCGCAATCTTTTGGTCCTACCAAGAAGCGGCGCAGTAAGGTTGGGCTGGCTTTCTTACCCACACGGGTAGCGACAGTTTGGTCGGCATTGCCGTTCTTAGGAACTGCTCTGTTAACCACGTTGACAGTGCCACCA
>JBEUIR010000654.1:0-1391 GCA_040415395.1 Candidatus Thiothrix namsaraevi | reverse complement strand
CTGGGGGTGGTTTATGGGACGATGTAGACGTGATCAGTGTCTACACCCGCCAGCAAGCGATTGCCGACGGTGTGCTGGTCGATGTATCTGCCAGCAGCGAAGCCCGTGATGCCGGTTTCAAGGTTCCCGTTGCCCTCACCGAAGCCGTGTATCAGCGTTTTGTGGCGTGGGATAACAACGAGGTTCGCCCCGAACAACAGGCGCTGGGACAAAGCACGGCTGGTCGTTTGTGGGATGTATTGTATATGGCGTCACTCGCCATCCGCCGTTCCTCCAACCAGCGGGGTGACAGTACCCTGCGGTACGAACTGTACGTCATCGAACGCGACGGTTTCAGCACCACCCCACGCAGCATTAAGCTCAAACTGCATTCCGGCTCCGGTGATCATGGCGAACATGTCATCACCATTATGTTGCCCGAAGAAGACTGAAACACCTTTCACCATTACCAACCGACACCGGGAGAGACAATCCCGTGCGGGGGTGTTTCCCCGGTGGCTTTGCAAGCCCTTTCACAGGAGAAACACCATGCAACTGAACGGCATCACCCTGAAGCTGCGCCACAAGCTAAAACCCAAACCATCACTGGTGGCAACAGCCTATTGCCGCTGGGAATCTGCCCGCAGCAATGGCACGGCCATCATGCGCCATCCCAATCTGAAACCTGCCCTGAACCGTGCCGAGCAACTGCATGGCTGTGTCAGGACTGTCACCTACCTGCCCGACGGCATTGTCCGGCACGGTGAGTGGCGCAAAGTGTAACGACTGAGCTTTACCGCTATCCCAACCCAGCCGGGGAACATGCTTCCCGGATGGGAGGTGTTTCTCCGGCATCCCTCAACCTTTTGGATGGAGAACCACCATGACCACTACAACCATTGAAACCCTCACATTCCGTACTCTGGCTGCCAATGCCACGGGTGAATTTGCCGACAACATGACCTATCCAACCAGCGTGCAAGTGACCATGACCCAAACCGATTGGGAAGCCACCCACGCCATGCTAATGGCACTCCCGGCAACCATTATCAGCGTTGACATGCAACTCAATGCACAGGTTAGCTTCCTCGATGCTGAGGGGCTGGAAACTGACCCCAGTGATTACGACGACTGCCCACAGTTCCACTGTTACCGCTTCGTCCGCCACAGCGCGGAACGCTTCGCCTTCTATCTGGTGCTGGCAGCGAAGTACCACGACACCTTCGTGAAGTATGAACTGACACAGGAGACGGCGTGATGGAAGCCAACCACATCCTCAACAAGATCAAGAAGTGTCTGGCACTCGCAGCATCGGATAACCCCGGCGAAGCCGCAGCCGCATTGCGCCAAGCGAAAAAGCTGATGGACAAGCACGGCATTACCGAAGCACACGTTAAACTGGCAGAGGTGAA
>JBEUIR010000653.1:0-1391 GCA_040415395.1 Candidatus Thiothrix namsaraevi | reverse complement strand
CCTCCGACTTTATACACGGTAATGGTCGGCCTAGAGATGGGCAGGAAACCATTGTTCTGTTGTAATTGAGTCATTTATATTATTTCCTATGCTAAACAATCTGTTACCAAGTAGGCTTCTTCTGCAACTGCCGTACCCTTACCGTGTATAGGGCAAATGCAGCCAAGAAGGTCAAAAAGATAGTAACCTCTTGGAAACCGCTAACATGCATTGCTATGCCTGTGGCTGCAAAAAATGCCGACAAAGTGCTAATTTTCAGAAGCGCAGACTGCTTGCTGTCCCCAGTTTGCAACAAAATGTGGTGAAGATGAGTACGATCCGCTTTCAACGGTGACTGACCCCGCGAGACTCGCTCCACGATAACCCGCGCCATATCCATCAAGGGAAAAGCAATTAGCCACAGTGCCGTTGCCGCCGAGAAACTAATAGCACTGCTATTAACTGAACCATCCAGTGTCGGTTGGGTTCCCTGAATCAATAACCAAACCACAGTGAAACCAATCAGCATGGAACCTGTATCACCCATAAAAATCTTAACGATTCTTTTATCCTTTTCCTGAACGCCCCCGGCAAGGTTAGCAATCAGATAAGGAATGAGTGCACCAGAAAGGATTAAGGTCAGCTTCATATTAGTCATGTCATCATTCAGGAAGAATAGGATCCCCATGCCCACGAATGTCACTAACGAAGAAATACCCAATAAACCGTCAATTCCATCTATCATATTGAATGCATTGATAGCCGCAAGAACGGCAAACACCGTCACCACGTAGCCGAGCGCCCCAATGTCAACGGCTGAAGTCCCAAACATTGTCCCCAGATAGTGAATGTACATGCCGCTACCAGCACACATCAGCGCCGCTACCACGGTTTGTACGAACAATCTTAGCCTTGGCGACAAGTCTTTAACGTCATCAGCCACCCCAAGCGCCACAATGATACTGCTACACACCAAATAGGTCAGTGAACTACTACTAGGCGTAATGAATAAAGAAATCCCCATCACCAAGCCTGCATAGATTGACACCCCACCTATTAACGGAATATTCCCGTTATGGAACTTACGTTCACTGTTGGGTGCATCCACCAAACCAAACTTAACCGCAAACGGGGTAAGCAGCAGAATGGATAATGCAGATGTCAAAGACACAAAGGTTTTTCGTAAGATATTTGTCGGGTTGGATGTGTTCCGGCTTGGCGGTAGCGTTTCAGCGATTAGGCTTTTGGGTGTGTCGGTAGATAGGAAATTAGGCACTTTTGTGAACAGGAGGTTCCAGTGAGTTTTGCGGGCATTTTTTTATTAGTTTTTTTTATATCTGCATTATCCATTCTGCTGCTTACCCCGTTTGCGGTTAAGTTTGGTTTGGTGGATGCACCCAACAGTGAACGTA
>JBEUIR010000652.1:0-1393 GCA_040415395.1 Candidatus Thiothrix namsaraevi | reverse complement strand
TCGCACACTTCAAACAGCTTTGCATCAAAGCCAGAGTCGATCACGCCGAATGGTTCGCTGGCTATCTGCACAAAACCGGCGCATTGTTCTACCGCGAAAGCGCGTTTCAGGATCAAATCATCCTCGACCAAAACTGGGCGATTAATGCGGTGTACCACGCTTTTGACCCCAACAAACCGCACCGCCGCCGCATCGAGCGCATGGGTGGGCGTTTTAACGGCGAAGATGCCAGCCTGTTTTGGGCAGACGAAGAAGCCAAAGAACATGAAATTTACATCGACTTCATGCGCAATTGCGGCATTTGTTACGAATCAAAAAAGCAGGACAACAAACCCTTCGCCGAACGTGAATTCGTCATCCCTGCTCTATTGCCACTGACCAGCAAAGCCAAAACCGCATGGGGAAACAGCCGCCCAGATGACTGGCAACTCGACATCGAATACCCCTTCCTGCACCGCAGCATTATCGAGCGCATGATCCTGCGCATCGGCGAAACCTACGAAGGCGAACCGTGGCGCACCGGCATTTTCTGCGAAACCGACGAAGGTCAAGTGCTGCTGGAATGCGAATACGCCAACAAACAGCAATCCACCCAAGGGCGTTTACACTTCCAGTTGCGCGGCAACCAGCCGGAGCGTTTAGTATCTGCACTACGCAAACTGGTCAGCAAAACCAGCCCGCACTGCCGCTATCACGAATACCTCAGCAAAGCAGGCGCAGAGCGCACCCTGTTACCCGAATTCAAGGACGAAGCCATGCAACACCCATCCAAACTGGACGCAAGCAAACCCGCAGACAAAACCATCAAGCTGTTTATCTCCTATTCCCACGCCGACGAAGCCCACAAAGAGCGGCTGGAAAAACACCTGAAAGCCATCAGCCGCACCTTACCACTCACGGCATGGAGCGACCGCCATCTGTTTGCAGGCGAGGCGGTGGATGAGCAAATCTTCCAGCAATTGAATACCGCCGATATTGTCCTGCTGCTGGTCAGCCCGGATTTCATCCATTCCGATTACTGTTTCACCAAGGAAATGGAACGCGCCTTGGAACGTTACAAGGATGAAGGCAACGTGGTGATTCCGGTCATCATCCGCCACACTGCAAGCTGGCGTAACCACAAAATCGGGCAAATCGTCGCCCTGCCCAAAGACGGCAAACCGCTGGCGAAATGGGATGATGCCGATGAATTCTGGGGCAGCGTGGAAGACGGCATCCGTGATCAGGTCAAACGACTACTGCAAGCATAACCGCAAGCAGTGGTCGTATCGGCGATATGCACCCGCAAACGTGTGATGTGTTTCATAAACTCCCCCGTTGGCGCGGCGTGGTTTGCAGGTCGGCAATGGTTTGCGGCGGCTTTTCCGCAAACAGGCGGTTGAAGTCATCCATG
>JBEUIR010000651.1:0-1393 GCA_040415395.1 Candidatus Thiothrix namsaraevi | reverse complement strand
CCGTGATGATTTTTTCTATGTAAAGATAACGCCACCCACAAGAGATAGTTGTGCTTTAATCCTAACTATCACAGAGGAGATAACACCATGCACAGAATACGCAACGCAGGGGACGCGCTATTTGGCGATCGACCTGAAAGATTTGAACAATATAAAAATCATCACGGTTGTGGCGGCGATTTTGCTGTTGGCAATAGCGGCGTTTATCCTGCGCTACAGCGAAAGCAAGGTATCCCCTACGGAAGAGCTAGGGCTGAAACGCCAGGATTTGAGTGACACCAGCGGGACGAAGATTTCATGACTGAGCCAACCCATTCCCCAACACCATGCCCCGCATTTGGTGAAACCTTCGCGAACCTAACCGAAACCATCACTGATTTAGGTTTCGACGGCGTGCTGTATTCGTTTTACCCCAAGCCCATGTACCTGAGAAAAGACGTGCAACCCGTGCTGCACTACAGTGACAGTTTCGCCCCCTTCGTCGCCCACTACCTTGAGAACAATTACGGCAACCGTGATTTCGTGCTGCGCTTGGCATTGCAAGACTGGAAAAAACCGATTGATTGGTGGGAAGAAATTAACGCCGGTCACGTTACTCCCGCAGAACGCGCTGTGACTGAAGATGCCCGCCAAAACTTTGGCATACAACACGGCCTTTCTGTCCCCGCATTGCGCGGCACATTTGCAATTGCGGGAATTTCGGTCATCAACAAAAACGCTAATTTGGCGCATTTCCTCAAGCTGAAAAAAACGCACTTGGCACGGCTCTCCACCATCGCCAGCGACTATCACGTCTCGGTGATCAATTCCAAAGAGTCATTGCGTTTTTTCATCCAGCCTTTATTGGAAAGCCTGAATGCCACGCAAAAAACGGTGCTCAAACACGTACTGACGGGCAGACCGATGAAAAGCATTCCGCACACATCGGGTATCACGCCACGCTATGCGGAAAAAGTGTTGGTCGGAATCCGCCAAGAATTCGGCAATATCACCACGTATGAACTCCTGTACATACTCGGTATGGTGAATATGCACGAATATTTATGAACCCGATTCAACCCAACCATTAGCGTGAGCGTATTGTTTGCTGCCACTGCTCCAGTTCCTGC
This sequence comes from Candidatus Thiothrix namsaraevi, assembly GCA_040415395.1. Taxonomy (GTDB): domain Bacteria; phylum Pseudomonadota; class Gammaproteobacteria; order Thiotrichales; family Thiotrichaceae; genus Thiothrix; species Thiothrix namsaraevi. The sequence continues at coordinate 284 of JBEUIR010000651.1, read as the reverse complement.
CGTGAAAACCCCATTCCCGCGATATTATGCGGGGCAAGGTGTTCAAGGTCATAGCGCAAGTCTGCCATGAATTTCTCCTGATGAATCGCGGGTACAAGTGCCGTAACCTGTTGCTGAATATAACTTTCCAGTGCTTCACCATGCAGTGTGTGTTGCACAATACCCCTGATCACCCCCCGCCGGATTTGCCTTTGTCAGCATCCGGGTAAACATAAGTCCAGAGACTCGCATCGACATCCAACGCGCCGACTTTACCGCCCCAACCTGCATACAAGTCATACTCT
>JBEUIR010000650.1:0-1397 GCA_040415395.1 Candidatus Thiothrix namsaraevi | reverse complement strand
TTATACCACGTCATCATCGACAACCCTAATAATGGCAGCACTAGCCGACATTTTTTAGATTTTTACAGCAAGACCCACTAAAATATGGCGACGTCTATTTTCAATGCTGTAATTTATGGAAGAAATGAGCATCAATCACTATGAACACCACAACATGCCCCGCCGGGAGATTCTGCTTGTCGATGATGACGTGGTATTACATGCACTGTTACAAGAATATTTAACGGCACATCACTACCGCATTCATAGCCTATTGAATGGTGAAGAAATAGAAGGTTTTTGCCAAGACTCTCAACCGGATTTGATTTTGCTCGACATTATGTTACCCGGCAAAGATGGGCTGCACTGGCTTGAATGGATAAAAAAATACCACCCGCACTTGCCAGTGATGTTATTATCTGCAAAGAAATCAGCCGATGAGCGTTTGGCAGGGCTAGAAGTCGGCGCGGATGACTACCTCACCAAGCCATTTCACCCTAAAGAATTGCTTATCCGTCTCCAGAAAATTATCCGTAAGCCTGCCCCCCCCAACAAGCTCATAGCCATTGGTGACAACCTGTTTGACCCCCTGCACGAGAAGTTAGAGCGGGATGGCACGGTTATTAAACTCACCACGCAAGAAACCCGTTTATTAGAATTTTTTTGCCAAAATGCCGAACAAGTGTTAACCCGCGACGCGATCTCCCACGCAATGAACGGCAATGAACACCCGCCCCTCAATCGCAGCATCGACATGACCATCAACCGTTTACGCAAAAAACTGGGGGATGATGCCCATGACCCACAACACCTGCGCACTATTTGGCGCAAAGGTTATCGCCTACTCCTCAACGCATGAACAGCAGTATCTTATTTACCGCACTGATTGACATGCTAGGCAAGGAAGCAGCCCATCGCTTTCTCACCCTAGCGCTGCCAGAACTTCAGCGCTCCCACCAGATACTGCTGACTAACCTGCAACAACAGGACTGGCAAGCAGCGGCGGCACTTGCCCACAAGCTCATTGCCACCGCGCAATTATACGCCCCCCCTCCCCTGCAAAATGCACTGATCCACATTAAAGAACGGAATCTGGCAGTGTTGCAACACCCCTCATTCATTCCCTCCCTCTCCCAGACATTCCAGCAAGTTGAGGACAATATCCTACTGTTTATATCGGATACTTATTGACTGAACCTCGACCTGTTACATTTTTTTACAATTTTTTACGTTACAAATCCGGTTGCATTCGTTAAGGTTGTGCACTGTAAATAAAAAAATATTGTGATGGAAAATAAAAACTGATTAAGGATATGGTCAATGGTCAAGGGAATAAAAAGTGCAGTGTGTGCATCATTGCTACTTAGCTGTCTGAGTGTACAACCGGCTATGGCGTTATCCTTAATCAGTTTTTATTT
>JBEUIR010000649.1:0-1397 GCA_040415395.1 Candidatus Thiothrix namsaraevi | reverse complement strand
TACCCCAATTTTGCTGCGGTCGCGCAATACGCGCTGATGGCGACCGATAACCACCTCAGCCACATGGGGATTATGAAAAAACGCCGTCGCGGTGATGGTCAGGATTTCCACCAATTACGCGAATACCGTGCCGGGGATAGCCTGCGCCAGATCGACTGGAAAGCCAGTTCGCGAATGCGCAAACCCATTTCCCGCGAATACCAGGATGAACGTGATCAGGAAATCATTTTCCTGCTGGATTGCGGGCATCGGATGCTGGCACAAGATGACGCACTGTCGCACTTTGATCACACCTTGAATGCCATTTTGCTGCTGACGTATGTGGCACTGCGTCAGGGTGACTCGGTAGGTTTGGGCAGTTTCGCGGGGCAAAACCGCTGGTTGCCCGCGCACAAGGGGCAACACCAAGTGCAACAGATGTTGAATGCTTTGTACGATTTACAACCAACCACCCACGCACCGGATTATGCGCAAGCCGCCACCGAATTACTGGTACGCCAGAAAAAACGGGCGCTGATTGTGTTGCTCACCAATCTGCGGGATGAGGATTTGGCTGACCTGCTGCCAGCGGTGCATATCCTGCGCAAACGCCACTTGGTATTGCTGGCGAGTATGCGGGAACAGGCAATTGATCAGGCATTGGATGCGCCGGTGGATAATCTGGAAGATGCCCTGCATACGGCAGCCGTGCAGCATTATCTGGCGACCCGCGAAGCAACCTTGGAACGGATACGGGCGGCGGGCATCCGTTGCATGGATGTACCGCCCCCGGAATTATCAGTAAACCTGATTAATCATTATCTGGATATTAAACGCAGCGGCGTCTTGTAGACTCAATGTTGAGATTCGACTTATTTGTGCCGAATCAACCAACAAGCGTGAATTTTAGGGTCACGTTCAAAATCCAGAGGCAATGATTGCTTACGGTAATCTTGTACGGCGTATTGGTTTTCCACTTCAGCATCCAACTTAAACTTGCGGAAATTGTTGGAAAAAATCAGCGTACCATCCGGCGACAACACGCGCATAGCATCGTTAATCAGCGCGATATGATCACGTTGCACATCAAACGTATCCTGCATCCGCTTGGAATTGCTGAAAGTGGGCGGGTCAAGAAAAATCAGGTCGTAATATTCATCACAGTCATACAACCAGTCCAGTACATTAGCCTGAATAAAGCGGTAACGGCGATAAGGATCGTGTTGCAAGCCGTTCAGTTCAAAATTGTCTTTTGCCCACTCTAAATACGTTGCCGACATATCCACGCTGTCAACGCGATTTGCGCCACCGATTGCCGCATGGACACTTGCCGTACCGGTGTAACAAAACAGATTCAATACTTTCTTACCCTTGGAATGCTGCTGTAACCAATAGCGCATCGGGCGATGATCAAGGAA
>JBEUIR010000648.1:0-1400 GCA_040415395.1 Candidatus Thiothrix namsaraevi | reverse complement strand
ACGGATACGGCGTATTCGTGGGGGAATAGCATCGGCAAAAACAATGCAAATTGTAGTGGTGACTTGTGTGGTGACAAATTCGACTATACTTCTCCGGTAGGTAGTTTTGTGAAAAGCCCGTTTGGGTTGTCTGATATGCATGGCAACGTGAGGGAGTGGGTGGAAGACTGCTGGCAGGGAGATTACAAAGACGCGCCCATTGATGGCAGTGCCCGTCAGGGCTGCGACGCGGATGCGTCGCGTGTGTTGCGTGGCGGGTCGTGGGGCGGCAGGCCTCTGAGGTTGCGTTCTGCTAGCCGCGCCAGCGGCACGCCTGTCAACCGACTCGACGGTGTTGGATTTCGCGCTGCCAGGACTAATTAACCTTTTTCCTTTATCGTCAGTGCCACCGAACGAACTTCCCCCCCATCCCCAACCCCTTCCCCCGCAAGGGGTGAAGGGGCTAAGAGACGGAACTTTCGCCCAACAATAGGCAAAACCGCAGAAATCTTTTTCTTGCCCCCTTCACCCCTTGCGGGGGAAGGGCTGGGGATGGGGGGAAGTTCGGAGTGTGATGGTGGGGCGAAACCGCACGCTTGTTCACGCCTGCTTATCGGTGAATGTTGCGTGAGGTTGTAAAGTCGCTGATATTGGTGGAATGGAGAAACAAAATAATAAGATTCACCGTGATCTTGCTCGGAATTTGCGCAAGAACATGACAGATCCAGAGCAACAGTTATGGGATGCTTTGAGAAAACGCCAACTCGACGGCTACCGTTTTCGTCGTCAAATGCCATTAGGGCGCTACATCACTGATTTTATTTGCTTAGAAGCAAGGTTGGTGATTGAACTGGATGGAAATCATCATCATGACCAGCAAGGTTACGACCGTGAACGTGACAACTGGATGCAGCAACAAAACTTCCAAGTGCTACGCTTTTGGAATCACGAAATTCTTAACCATCAGCAATTCGTCATACAACAAATTCGCCAAGCCCTACACCAACAATCACCGCGTCTCTTGCCCCCTTCACCTCTTGCGAGAGATGGGGGAGAGTTCGGCGTGATGCGGTAAATATAGCCATAAAACTTGTGTAGACGCATACATTAGTGATGGCATTTCGGGGCGGGTGCTTCGCTGTCAGTGAACCATGTTTCCATCCATGCAAAGACTTCTTTGCCGGTGACGTGTAAACCCGTGTCTTGGTAATCTTCCCACGCGGCTTGCATCTCGTCGCGGAACTGTTCTAGCTGTTCCTCGCGCTTAGGAGTGTTTAGTGCGGTTTGCGTCATGTTTAACGTCTTCAGTAGTGAGAGAACGAGTAGTTTAGCTGGGTAGGAAAGCGTCGTGCAATGGCAATGGTCGGGACTTAGCCCCTTCACCCCTTGCGGGGGAAGAGGTTGGAGATGGGGGAGAGTTC
>JBEUIR010000647.1:0-1402 GCA_040415395.1 Candidatus Thiothrix namsaraevi | reverse complement strand
CTTTGCTTAGGAGTATAGGCGATTTTTGATAAATGTTTGGTCGCTTGACAGCGTGTCTGCTTTGTTCAAGGATGGCAGTGTGATTTCAGCCAGTGAGCAACGCTATGTTGGATATTTTGATTGTCGGTGGTGGGATGGTAGGGGCAAGTTTAGCCTTGGCACTTCAGCCCTTGAAGTTAACAATCGGTTTGATCGAGGCCTTTCCTTTTGGGGCGGCAGAACAGCCGAGTTACGACGACCGCTCGATTGCACTGGCGTATGGTTCGAGCCGCTTGTATCAGGGGATGGGCTTGTGGAATAAGTTGCATTCGGGGGTGGAAGCGATTCAGCACATCCATATTTCGGATCGCGGGCATTTTGGCGCAACCCGTTTGTCAGCGTCGCAAGAGCGTGTGCCTGCCTTGGGTTATGTGGTGGAAAGCCGGGTGCTGGGGCGCTTGCTGTACGACGAATTGGCGGCAGGTGAGATGGCGCAATACGTTCCCGCCAGTGTGTTTGCGCTGGAACAGGATGCGGATGGCGTGACGGTGAGTATCGAGCGCGATGGCGTGGTGGAGTCGTTGCGAACCCGCTTGCTGGTGGTGTCGGATGGGGTGAATTCTAACGTGCGCGAGATGCTGGGCATTGCGGTGACGCGGCGTGAATACCAGCAGACGGCGGTCATTGCGAATGTCACCACGGCAGAACCGCATCGCCACACCGCTTACGAACGTTTTACCCCGCATGGCCCGCTGGCGCTGTTGCCATTGACACAAGGGCGCTATTCGCTGGTGTGGACACACGATGATGCGGATGTGGCGGCTACGATGGCATTGGATGACGCAGCATTCTTGCGCAAACTCCAGGCGGAATTTGGCTATCGGCAGGGCGAACTGGTGAGGGTAGGGCAGCGCTCTGCTTACCCGTTGGTGTTGCAGAAATCGGTGTGTGAAGTGGCGGGGCGAGCGGTGTTGATTGGCAATGCTTCTCATGCGTTGCATCCGGTGGCGGGTCAGGGCTTGAATCTTGGGTTGCGGGATGTGGCAACCTTGGCAGATTTGCTGGCAGAGGCGGCGCAAACAGGTGCGGATCCCGGCAATGCGGCGTTGCTGAGTGCGTATGAGCAGCGGCGGCAGCCGGATTACGCGGCGGTCGTGCGCTATACCGATACGCTGGTGCGGGTGTTTTCTAACGATTTTGCGCCGTTGGGTCATGCGCGTGCCGGGGGCTTGTTGGCGGTGGACCGGATACCGGCGTTGCGGCAATGGATTACGCGCCAGAGCATGGGTTTGAATCATCAGCAAGCACGGTTGTCGCGGGGTTTAGGGTTGCGGGTATGATGGATACGGTGGTGGATGGCTTGGTCGAACGCGGCTGGGTGGTATTGCCTGATTTGTTGTCTGTGGCGCAGTGCCGTGAATTG
>JBEUIR010000646.1:0-1406 GCA_040415395.1 Candidatus Thiothrix namsaraevi | reverse complement strand
CCGACTTCATCCTGTAGCATCAAGTCCAGCCCTAAATTTAGCTGTTTGAATGCCACTTCAAAGCCTTTTGCTTGGTCACTTTCTTTCGTATTCATGCTTTCGCCGCTCCTTTCGCCGCGTTGATTTGCTGTTCAAGCATCGCGCCACGTCCGACTAATGCGGCTTCTTTAACCGCCATTTCTGCCGAACCTTCTTCATATAGTCGCTCGAGCTTTTCATAATTGACGGGTCGGTATTCCGCCGTTTCAATGCCAAGTTCGCGCAATGCCAGCAATTCAACGATCTTAGGCAATGCCGCGCCCATTGCTGAAATCTCTAGCGCACAATCAGTTGCGGTGAGTTCGCCACTTTTCAACCGTAAAATGATTGGTTCAAGGTCTGCATCATTCATGACTTTAGGTTTTCCATAGCCACGATCTAGCAGGGAGTTTGCCGCTATCGCCCGTTGGGGTGATTCAGGGTTATTGAGAAGCTCCACAAGCGCATTAATAGCAGTTTGCGTATGTTGCCTAGCTAATGCGCGAACGCTGATTGTAGCGACATTCAATGCGCCCCGTTTGCGTCCTGCACCTGCCCGTTTTCCGCCTCGCTTTTCCATTTGAATAAATCCTCTGGAATGATTGTTTATCAAACGCCGTAATTCAGGGTGTATAAATTCTGCGGTCGCTGACAACCGCTGCCAAAGTCCACGAAAGACTGAAAGAGTTCATCGGCATTCGGTGGCAAGTCGCTTGCTAGTCCAGTTTCACCAAACGCTACCCATGCCGCTAATTCAGCATCTAGCGGGTCGAGCTTTTGCAGTGATTCGCTAGGGTCGTAATCAGCAATAATCCGCTTGGCTTCCTCGTCTTCAATGCCCGTTTCAACCAGCGTTGCGCGTTTGCGGTCAACAATTCTTTGACCATCACCAATGCGTGTACGCAATGCCGCTATTTCCCGTGGAAGTTCATGGAACTGTCGATCAATGCGAATTTTGGTAAATTTATCAAGCAATTCCTTACGGTCATCAATATCAAGCGTCAAAGCTTCGAGTTCCTGTGCTCTTGCTTCGATAATGCCGTCAACACCTTTCGTAGCAACATTGTATTCCGCCAGCGTGTTACGGCATTGGTGCAGGGAATCCAGCTTGCTGGTGAGTTCGTGACGTTTCAGGCAAGCGCCCTTGAATGATAATGGTGCGGTCATGTTTAAAATCTCAGTTATGGACAAGCAGATATTTTGATTGTTTATCAAAGCGGGATTTGATGCGGTTTCCGTGCGCCGCGCTGCATGGTGAGGGTTCGCCGTTGGGGTGTTGAATGCCTGCTTTTCCTCACAATTACAGACAAACAAACACAGGCATTAACCCGCATTACCACAATTTAAAATAAAGCCTTCGATTGCCTGCATACTTGCGCGAACACTTC
>JBEUIR010000645.1:0-1406 GCA_040415395.1 Candidatus Thiothrix namsaraevi | reverse complement strand
GGGTGTGACCGGAAGTGATGCATGGTCTAATATCTGTTAATTCTCCCCATTAAAACGAGTCCCCCTATGTTAGACAAGCCAACGCAGCTAGCCCAACGCCTTGCCCGTCATCCTGCACTTCAGGAACGGCTTGAATCCATCCTAAACATCATGGAATCCAACGGTGATGACTTGAAACGCGCCGATGAAGCCGAACGGCAAATCATCGAAACCCTGCGTCAACTGGGACACGATGCGCTGTCCGGCTGGGCAGAACGGCATGAAGAAGCGGCAGCCGAAGAAGGCCGCCAAGCAGCGGGTTGGCGTCCTATGGGTCAAAAAAACTCTACTGGCACAGTACCTACGGACTGATTGAAGTGAACGAACGGCTGTTTCGCCAGGGTTCGTGCCTGCAACGGCCTTTTTCCGCCACAGCGGGGGTGCGTTGCCGGGGTGTATCCGCGCCGCTGCAACGGGTGGTCACGGATTTTGGGGCAGACCATCCTTTCCGGCAGGTGAGTGAAAAACTACAGGAACATTATGGTGTCACCTTACCCCCGGAAACGATCCGGCAGACGACGGAACGTCATGGACGCCTGATGCTGGAGAATACGGTACTGGAAACGGCCCGCCCTGAGCGCACGGGAAAAGCCTGCGTGTTGGTGGAAATGGATGGTGGCATGGTTCCCATTGTCACCAACGCCCCGGAAGCTGCTGACCGCCGCAAAGGTAAAACCCTGAACTGGCAAGAATTGAAGCTGTGCATTGCTCGCGAACTGGGGAGCGCCCGCCGCTTTTATGGCGGAACCTTTAGCGGCGGCACGGAACAAGCCGGACAACACCTGCACCATTGCGCCTGTCTGGCAGGTTTTGGCCGGGCAACGGACATTCATGGCGTCGGCGACGGGGCAGTCTGGATTGCCGACCAGATAGAGCACTGTTTTGGCAGTCAGGGCGCTTATCTGGTGGATTTTTACCATCTGAGTGAATACCTGGCGGAAGCTGCCCCCTCCTGTTCCCCTGACACCGACGCATGGCTGGACCAGCGGCAAGAGGAATTGAAAGCCAACCGTTCTGCCAAGGTACTGGAAGCCCTACTGCCTCACTTGGAAGCCCCCGCCACAGCGGATGCGCAAGCGCCGGTACGGAAAGCTTACCGCTATCTCAGCAACCGACGCGAGCAGGTGGATTATGCCGGGGCTATCCGGCTGGGACGCCCGATCGGCTCCGGCGAAATTGAAAGTGCCCACCGCTTTGTCGTGCAAGCACGCCTGAAAAAGCCGGGGGCTTGGTGGGCAGCAGAGAATGTCGATCCCATGCTTGCCCTGCGCGTGACCCGCCTGAATGGCGGATGGAATGATTACTGGAAAAACTTTGTCGCCTGCAATGCGGCTTAATATTAGACAGCATCACTTCCGGTCACACCC
>JBEUIR010000644.1:0-1407 GCA_040415395.1 Candidatus Thiothrix namsaraevi | reverse complement strand
CCCGCTTGTTCCGCTAAGCGGTTGAGGTCGGCGAAATCTCGGATTCCACTGCGCGGATCGCGCTGCTTCAGCCACTGGTCAAAGCGTGCATTGCTTGCGCTGGTGTATTGCCCGTCGTAGTTGAAAGGGCCGTACAGCACCAGCAAACCACCAGCGGACAACAATGTGCCAACCCCGGCGAAAAATGCCTCCACCTCCGCCCAGCTCATGATGTGAACGGTGTTAGCGGAATACACCGCATCCACCGCCAACGCAGGCCACGCATCGCGCACCACATCCAACGCCAGCGGTACACGGGTATTCGGCAAATCCGCCTCATCCAACCACATCTGGATACCGGCATGATGCGCCGCCACATCGCTGGTATGCCACACCAAATGCGGCATCGCGGCGGCGAAATGCACCGCGTGTTGACCTGTGCCGCTGCCAATTTCCAGCACCGCGCGGCAATCCTGCAATAACGGTGCAAGCACTGCCAGAATGGGGTCTTTATTCTCTTCGCACGCTTCAGAAAACGGTTTAGTTAACATCATTCGCAGTCCCAGTTTTGTAAAAAAGTAGCTCGATTAGCGTCAAATTGCTATGTTGCGCCAACAGTATCAGGAGAATGCCACATGCAACAATCACCACACCAACCGCCTATTCACTATTTGCCCGCTGTTGAAGTTGAACCCGCCTCCCCCGCCACTGCTGCGGTCATCTGGCTGCACGGTTTGGGCGCGGATGGACACGATTTTGTGCCGATTATTCCCGAACTGGGTTTGCCTCATGACCACGGGATTCGGTTTATTTTTCCGCACGCACCGGAGTTGCCCGTAACCGTCAACGGCGGTTATGTGATGCCTGCTTGGTATGACATTTTGGAAATCGACCTCGACCGCAAGGTGGATGTGGCGCAATTGCAAACCTCGGCACGCGCAGTCGGCAAGCTGATTGAGCGCGAAATCGCACGCGGCATTCCCAGCGAACGCATTGTCATTGCGGGCTTTTCACAAGGCGGCGCGGTGGCGTATCAGACCGCACTGAGCTACCCCAAATCGCTGGCGGGCTTGCTGGCGCTATCGACGTATTTTGCTACGACCGATACGGTTGCGCTGAATGCGGCGAACGCGCAATTGCCAATCCACATTTTCCACGGCAAGCAAGATACGGTTGTGCCGGATTTGCTGGCACTCAAGGCGTGTCGCTGGCTGCGTGAACGCGGGTATGCTCCGGCGTATTCAGAATACCCGCTGGGGCATAATGTATTTGCGGAGGAGATTGCGGAAGTGGGTCGGTGTTTGCGGAAATGGTTAAATTGAGATAATTAGTTAATCAATTAATCTGACTTTCTCCAAAATTTTTTCGCGCAGTCGTGGCAATAACAAAGTTTTTTGTTAGGGTACAAGAGCTTCTGCCACCATGAAC
>JBEUIR010000643.1:0-1409 GCA_040415395.1 Candidatus Thiothrix namsaraevi | reverse complement strand
CTTTCAATTTCTTGTACTTAATCCGATGCGGATTCAAGTCATTGCCGTGGCGGCGCTTGTAATCTTCCTCGTAATCGCTGTAATTGCCTTCAAACCAAGTCACTTGTGAATCACCTTCAAACGCGAGGATGTGGGTGGCAATCCGGTCTAAGAACCAACGGTCATGTGAGATGACCACCGCGCAACCGGGGAAGTTGAGGATCGCTTCTTCCAGCGCCCGCAAGGTTTCCACGTCGAGGTCGTTGGTCGGTTCATCCAGCAGCAACAGATTGCCGCCTTCTTTGAGCAATTTCGCTAAATGCACGCGGTTGCGTTCTCCGCCCGACAAATCGCACAGGCGTTTTTGTTGGGAATCCCCTTTGAAGTTGAAACGTCCGCAATACGCCCGCGCCTGAATCTGGTAGCCGCCCACCGTCATAATGTCGTGTCCGTCAGAAATTTCTTGGAACACGGTTTTGGTGGGGTCGAGGTCGTCGCGGGATTGGTCAACGTAAGCAATTTTGACGGTTTCGCCGACCTTGAACGTGCCGCTATCCGGCTGTTCTTGCCCAGTAATCATGCGGAATAGGGTGGTTTTACCCGCACCATTCGGGCCGATGATGCCGACAATGCCGCCTTTGGGCAGGCTGAAACTGACATTTTCATACAGCAAGCGGTCGCCAAAGGATTTGCTGATGCCATTGGCTTCGATGACCAAATCGCCAAGGCGTGGGCCGGGGGCGATGTAGATTTCATTGGTTTCGGCACGTTTTTGGTAGTCGCTGGAAGACAGTTCTTCAAAGCGCTGCATCCGCGCTTTGCTTTTGGCATGGCGACCTTTGGGGTTGGAACGCACCCATTCCAGTTCCTGCTTCATGGCTTTTTGGCGACCTTGCTCGGACTTGCTTTCCTGTGCCAGGCGGTTTTGTTTTTGCTCCAGCCAGGAGGAATAGTTGCCTTCCCACGGGATGCCTTGCCCACGGTCGAGTTCCAGAATCCAGCCAGCCACGTTGTCGAGGAAGTAGCGGTCATGGGTGACGGCGACGACTGTGCCGGGGAAGTCTTGCAAGAAGCGTTCTAGCCAGGCGACGGATTCGGCATCCAAATGGTTGGTCGGTTCGTCGAGAATCAGCATGTCGGGGGAGGACAGCAGCAGGCGGCACAGTGCGACACGGCGTTTTTCACCGCCGGAGAGGGTGGTGACATCGGCATCCCACGGGGGGAGGCGTAGTGCGTCGGCGGCGACTTCAAGGGTGTGTTCGAGGTTGTGCGCGTCGGCGGCTTGCAGGATGTTTTCCAAACGCGCTTGTTCGGCGGCGAGTGCGTCGAAGTCGGCATCGGGTTCGGCGTAGGCGTTGTAGACTTCATCGAGGCGGGCTTGCGCGTCTTTGATGACTTTTAAGCCTTCTTCGACGTTGCCGCGCACGTCT
>JBEUIR010000642.1:0-1409 GCA_040415395.1 Candidatus Thiothrix namsaraevi | reverse complement strand
GCAAGCAGGACAAGGCGTGAACAGCCTCGGCAAACTCGAAATCCCCGAAATCGCCCTGCAAGAAGTGCTAGTCAACGCGCTGATTCACCGTGATTACTTCATTTCCGCGCCTATCCGCATCCTGATGTTTACTGACCGCGTGGAAATCATCAGCCCCGGTCATTTGCCCAACCATTTGACCATTGAACAAATCCGCTTCGGCTTATCGAATATGCGCAACCCCATTATTGCCTCGCACGCTACCCGGCAAATGCCTTATCGTGGGTTGGGTAGCGGCATTCCGCGTGCCTTGGAAAGTTACGCCTTTATCCAATTCATTGACGACCGTGCAGGCAATCAATTCAAAGTGATAATGCAACGTCCGCAAACAGGTTAAACCCATGCCCCAACACCAACTTACCCTGTTTGAAGAATTTTCCTACTTTGAAGGCGCGGATGTCGAATACAAAAGCGCAAAAGGTGGTTTGCCCAGCACCTTGTGGGAAACCTATAGCGGTTTTGCCAACACCGGCGGCGGCACGCTTTACCTAGGCATTACCCAAACCGATGCGGACAGCTTGGATATTCACGGTCTGCCGATTTCCGCTGCGGAAAAGCTACGTACCGATTTCTGGAACACGCTCAATAACCGTGGCAAGGTCAGCATCAACCTATTGAGCAATGGGGATGTTTCCCTCATCCCCTTACCCGACGCAAGCAAAGTCGTTATTCGCATTCACGTGCCACCTGCCAGCCGCACCCAAAAGCCTGTTTACATTGGTCAAAATCCCTTATTCGGTACATACCGCCGCTACCATGAGGGCGATTACCGTTGCAGCGAAGACGAAGTGCGGCGCATGTTTGCCGACCAATCCAACGAACCCGCCGACAGCCGCATCTTGCAACACTTTGGCTGGGATGATCTCGATAAAGATTCCATTCGCCAATTCCGCAACCGCTTTGCGTCGCGTGACCCATACCATGCGTGGTTGGAAGAGGATGATCTTGGCTTGCTGACAAAGCTAGGCGGGTGGCGACGCGACCGTGCCAGTGGGCAAGAAGGGCTCACACTGGCAGGGCTACTGATGTTTGGCAAACACGAAGCCATTACCGATCCGGCTGCGATCCCCGGCTTTCATGTCGATTACCGCGAGCGCATGGCTGATGATCCAGCAATACGTTGGTCAGACCGACTGTATCCTGACGGCAAATGGGAAGCGAATATATTTCAATTTTATCAGCGCATTATCTTAAAACTGAGTACCAGTCCCAACTTAAAAAACCCGTTCCGTCTGAATGAAGAAGGCTACCGCAAAGCGGGTACAGAAGCCCATGAAGCCTTACAGGAAGGGTTAGTCAATGCGCTTATTCATGCTGATTACGCCGGATCGGTAATGGCTTCGTGTTTGCCAAACATCAGTAGCCCTGCC
>JBEUIR010000641.1:0-1411 GCA_040415395.1 Candidatus Thiothrix namsaraevi | reverse complement strand
GCTGGCCGACAATATCCACGAGTTCACCAATTTGATGGATGACAGCGGTAATCTGGTGTTCAACGACCGGCAGGCCGAGCGCATGGAACGCGCACTCAGCAAAGCCGAGTTCTCGTTGGGGCAAGGCGGCTACCAGCCAACCGAGTTCATCAAACGGCAATTGCCGGATGGTTACTTTGGGCTGCTGGTGGTCGATGAGGCACACGAGTACAAGAACGCTGATTCGGCACAGGGACAGGCATTCGGGGTACTCGCTGCCAAAGCCCGCAAGGTGTTGCTGCTGACCGGGACATTGATGGGCGGCTATGCCGATGACCTGTTTTACCTGCTGTGGCGTGCCAACCCGCGCCGCATGATTGAGGATGGCTACCGTTACAAACACCGCTCCCTGGGCAGTTCTGTGATGGCCTTCATGCGCGATCATGGCATCCTCAAGGATGTGTTCAAAAGCACGTCGGGGGGCAGTCACAAGACCGCACGCGGACAGAAAACCTCGCAACGCACAGCCAAAGCGCCCGGTTTTGGGCCGCTGGGCATTTGCCGTTACGTCCTGCCCTACACGGTGTTCCTCAAACTCAGGGACATCGACCAGAACGTGTTGCCGCCTTACCGGGAGCATTACGTGGAAGTGGCAATGGACGGTGAACAGCGCGACGCCTATGACACCCTGTCGGCAGAACTAACCGCAGTGATGAAAAAGGCGCTGGCGAAAGGCGACACCACCCTGCTGGGGGTGGTGCTGAATGCGCTGCTACGTTGGCCGGAAACCTGTTTCCGGCCAGAAGCGGTGCGGCATCCCCGTACCCGCGACACCCTGGCAGCCGTGCCTGCCCTGTATGCCGACGGCGAACTGACCCCGAAGGAGTGCAGGCTGCTGGAAGTGTGCAAGGCGGAACAGGCCAAAGGACGGCGCGTGTTGGCGTACACCACCTACACCGGCACGCAGGACACCTCGCAACGCCTCAAGCAGATGCTCGGCGGTGCAGGCTTGCGTACCGATGTGTTGCGTTCCACCGTGTCCACCGAACAGCGCGAGGATTGGATACTCGACCGGGTTGATCGGGGTATCGACGTGCTGATCTGCAACCCGGAACTGGTGAAAACTGGTCTGGATTTGCTGGAATTCCCCAGCATTGTGTTCATGCAGACCGGCTTCAATGTGTACACGCTTCAGCAGGCAGCTCGCCGCTCCTGGCGGATTGGGCAACGGCTGGATGTGGAGGTGTTTTTCCTTGGTTATGCGGATACGGCACAAACCGCGTGTCTGGCTCTGATGGCGGAGAAGATTGCTGTCAGCCAAAGCACCAGCGGTGACATGCCGGATACCGGACTGGATGTGCTGAACCCGAATGGTGATTCGGTGGAGGTGGCGCTGGCTAAACGGATGTTGGAGACGGTGTGACAGGAAGTC
>JBEUIR010000640.1:0-1415 GCA_040415395.1 Candidatus Thiothrix namsaraevi | reverse complement strand
CTGTTCGCTGCGTTGTTCGGAGGCAATGGTGACACCGATGTGGCGCGACAGGGCTTCCAGCAATTGCACTTGCCAGCGTTCGGCGGTGGTGTTGGCGGGGACATCGACAGCTAACATGCCGTAACGTTTTTCGGCATCGGTGAGTGGCATTCGCAAGATTTGCCGTCCGTCGGGGAGGGTATCCATGCGGGCGGCGTGCGGGTCGTGGCATTCGGCGCAACTGTTGGCGCGTTGGCACATGGGGCTTTTGCCGCTGATGGCGGTGGTGGCGACGACATCGCCTTGCTGATTGTTGTCTTCTTTGAGGCAAATCGTGCCATTGCCTAAACCCAGCACGGCTTCGGCATCTTTTAATACGTTATGGAAGACGGCGCGGTCGGGGGCAATGCCGTGCAAGCGAGTGATGGAGCGGTACAGCAAATCCAGCGAACGGTTGCTGCGGGTGAGTTCGGCGGTTTTTTGTTCGACCCGCGCTTCGAGGTCTTGGTAGAGCTTGGACAAATCTTCTGCCATGAGGTTAAAGGCTTGTCCCAATTGCCCGATTTCGTCTTCACCGTCAAGTTCGGTACGTACTGCGAGATTGCCTTGACGGATTTGGTCGGTTAAGCCCAATAAGCCACGGAGTGGACTCACAAGGATGTTTTTTACCAGATAAATCGACAAGATGACCACGAGCATGGTACCAATAATCGCAACCCCCAACACGACACGCAGTACAAAGATTTTAGCCTCGGTGGCTTCTTCAATTTGTTTGACCAGATCGTTGATATGCGCCACAAATAGCGGAATTTCGTCGAGTACCCGTGCATTTTGAACCGTGCTGGAGGGGTGCTGTAATGCCGGTTTAACCTGTGTCTGCCAATTCGCCTCAACTTGGCGGTAGACTTTTTTGAGTGGTGTGGTTTCATCAACTGGCAGCACGGAAAGGATGGGTTCAGCACTTAAATCGTTTTCAAAGCGTTCAATGGCTTGTTGCAGGGTGGTGCGGTATTCGGCAGTGTCGGTTTGGAGAGTACGTTGGTAGAGGGAGGCCATGCGCCAGCTTTGCATCCGCAAACTGCCCGCAATATTAATGGCTTCGCCGTTGCCTTGGGTGGTTTCTGCGACCATCCACGAGGTGGACATGCCGACGATAGCCAACACAGTAATGGCTGCGATCATGCCGCCCAGCCGTAAAAGCAGGGAATTTCGGAGTTTGTTCCACAGAAAACGATTCACGCGGTGGATTTCCTCGTGTTGTTATTGGGTGCTGCGCTTTGGTTCTAGGATCATGCTGCATTTGATATATACTCATCTTCATATCCACGCAAGCTATTCAGGCCATGAACACCCAAAATCCTATTGAAAAATTGACTATTCAGGGCTTCAAGTCCATCCGCCAGTTGGAGCAATTCCCGCTGACCAACTTGAATGTT
>JBEUIR010000639.1:0-1415 GCA_040415395.1 Candidatus Thiothrix namsaraevi | reverse complement strand
AATACACCGGCGAATGGTAGAGCAACGTCAGCAGCAGGGTTTTAATGTGCTTTTCATCCATCTTCATGAAATCGCGGTTGGAAAGTACCAGTAACACCCGCTGCATTTCATTCAACAATGGCTGAATATCGTCTTGCAACGCCAACAGTTCAATAGCTTGCGTCAAAGATTGATTGGGGATGCTGATCTGATTGCGACGTTCCAGTTCCACCTTGAAGTAGTGGAAATAGAGTTCGCGGATCACATGATTGGGGATGGCGAACACTGTCTGCGTCAGGGTGCTGCCGCTAATGGTCACAAACCCCATGTAAGCCAACAGGCTAATGAAATCGTCACGGCTGAAGTTTTTGTCCAGCTCAAACTTGCGTTGCTGTTGGGCTTTTATCGTTCCAGTCGTGACCAACTCATCCAGCACTTGGTAGTTGGCTTCACGGTCGCCGATGCCAAACAGTGCCATAATTTTGCGGTAATCGGAGGCGATATTCTCGTCCAGCATTTGTTCGGGATAGCTACAATTTTTTACGCTGAAATTGCGTAAGAAATACAGTGTCATGTTGGCGTTGTATACCGTCTCGTGGGCTTTAGGGTGAAAACGGTAGCCGTTGTACCAATGCGCCATGTCGTTCAGCAAAAGCCCCGCATCCAATTGGCAAGTATCCACCAGCGGTTGTATCAGTGCGGCAACTTCGGCTTGGATGAAGCCCATCGCTGCGTTAAAGTCCTCATTCAAGGACAAATTCACCCCGATATTGAACCCGCTGGTCATGCTGTCGAGCATCAACGGGGTAACGCCTGTGATGAATATTCGGTCTACCGTGCCGCGCTGGGTCGCTGTTTTAATGGTTTCGTAAAAACTGCGCACGAAACCACCCTTTCCCATCACGCTTTGAAACAGCTTCGGGTCATCCGCCAGCATCGAATTGGCGAAATGGTCGTATTCGTCGATCAACATGAACAGCTTTTGGTTGGCTGTTACCCCAAAAAAATACTCCATTTTCTCGTATGGAGAAGTCATTGCAGCAACTCCAGCCTGCGCTTGTTGTGGATACTCGTAACGCTTGAGGAAGTTTTGTAAAGCCACATCGACTTTGGTATTAAACGCATGGTAAACCGATTCCGCGCTATCGGTGGCAATCCCGCTGAAATCCATGAACAGCACCTGATAGCTGCTGCGCGTCGGGGTAGGATGTTGCCCGATATGGAGTTTGGAAAAAATCGCGTCGAAATCGGCTTGGTGTTTTACGTCGTAGTAATACTCCAGCGCCGAGATGAACAGGCTTTTTCCGAAACGGCGCGGGCGCAACAGAAAGTGGTAATGCCCATCGGCTTCTAGCGCGGCGATGTAGGCGGTTTTGTCCACATAGACAAAACCTTCGGTGATGACTTTCTTGAAATTGCTCAAGCCGTAGGGGATT
>JBEUIR010000638.1:0-1416 GCA_040415395.1 Candidatus Thiothrix namsaraevi | reverse complement strand
CTTCGTCCTGCGGCAGGGCATACGTGGCGGCGTGTTCCGGGTACTTGCCCCACATCCAGCCAGCCACCCATAGTGTGTTAGTGTCGCGTTCCGTCATCGTTCGTTACCATCCGTTTCAGGGTCAATACATGAGCGTGGTGCTTGGCTTCCAGCACTTCCCGCAGTGCATCCAAGTCGTTCAGCGCATCAACCACGTCACGTTCCCACAATTCCGTTACTGCACGTTTCAGCCAGTGGCTCGCGCTTGGGTCGTTCATGATGGTATCTCGCAAATCTAGCGCATCAAGCTCCTGTTGCAGCGTTAAGTAAGTTGGTCTGGTTTCGCTCATTTTTGCCCCCTTGGTGTTCCACGTTCGCGTATGCCGCGTCTATCCAGCCAGTCGTACAAGGCGGTGTGACTACAGCCTAAAACTTTTGCAATACTACGCTTATTCACGCCCTTGCTCATTAAGTCCGCAATCTCATCCGCTTTGGCATCCAGCCTGAGCGTTTCCGCTTGCCCTGATGGTCGTCCCATTGGCAACCCTGCCGCTTTGCGCTTGGCTAGGGCTTCTTTGGTGCGGATAGAAATAAACTCGCGCTCGATCTCTGCCGCCATGCCCAGCACGGTTACGGTGATGCGGGAACTCATGGACTGGTCAAGCACCATGTTTTGTTTCGTGACGTGAACCTCAATCCCCGCTTTGGTACAGTGTTCCATGATCTCTAGC
Source organism: Candidatus Thiothrix namsaraevi (assembly GCA_040415395.1). Lineage (GTDB taxonomy): Bacteria > Pseudomonadota > Gammaproteobacteria > Thiotrichales > Thiotrichaceae > Thiothrix > Thiothrix namsaraevi. The sequence goes on along the minus strand of JBEUIR010000638.1, from coordinate 706 downwards.
ACCTGCAACGTACTCCGGGCCATCCGCGAGATTTCAGCGAATATCAGCACATCGCCCTTCTCCGCATTGCGCACCATTTCGCCGAGCTTGCGTAGCTGCCACTTCTTTTGACCGGACACGGTATCTTCCACGAAAGTCATGTTCGTGAGTCCGTGTTTGTTGGCGTATTCGAGAATGCCGTGTTTCTGGTTGTCCACGTCCTGCGCGTCGGTTGAAACCCGTAAATATGCGTAAATTGCCATCATTATTTTCCCTTGTAAGGTGAAAACCAATTCTAGCATTAAATGCTACGTTATACGGAAGAATTAAACCTATAATTTTCGCTAAAAAGTGGCAGGATAAACCGTCGGTTTGTTCCTGCCACTAGGTGGGGTATTAGCCGCCCTGCCCCGTCCATTCGTACTTACGGCGCATCCCGCTGACCCAACCCGGTATCTCGCGGATGAAACCATCGGCGAGTGCCTGCGACAGATAGGACTCTGCCAACGCCTGCGCTTGCTTGCCCTTGCCCTGCTCCACAACGCCGACATCCTGCAACCATATCCGCATATCCCTCACGATGGTGTCACACTGCCCGTTCACCACGGCTTGCTTCCAATCATCGTAGCTGCTGTCTTGGAGCGTACCGCCCTCTTCCGCTGCCGATTCACTGGCTTCGAGTGTACTTGTACGCTCGTGATCTTTATTGCTGCTGATTGCGGGTATT
>JBEUIR010000637.1:0-1416 GCA_040415395.1 Candidatus Thiothrix namsaraevi | reverse complement strand
GGAACCGATCAGGATGACGGCAAGACCGGGGCGGCGTTTGCCTTGTTGTGAGCGGGCATCCACACCTTGTTTGACTTCGGTGCGGACTTCGGCGGCAATTTTTTTGCCATCAATGATCTGGGCTGTCATGGCGTTTCCGAGGCTGGGGAAAACGCGCATTGTCGCACCGGATTCCCCGCTCGTACAACCGCTGTTTTATGCGGGCTTGGCAGTTTCGCGCAATACCTTGGCTGCTGCCACCATGTTCATCAGTGCTGGGGTCACTTCTGCCCATTGGCGCGTTTTTAAGCCGCAATCCGGGTTTACCCACAAGCGTTGTGGGGGGAGGTCACGGCTGGCTTTTTGCATCATCCGTACCATGCTGTCCACCGTCGGGATGTTAGGGCTGTGAATGTCATACACGCCGGGACCAATTTCATTGGGGTAGGCAAACTCGCTGAACGCCTCCAGCAATTCCATGTCGGAACGCGAGGTTTCAATGGTGATCACATCCGCATCCATCGCGGCAATCTCCGGCATAATGTCGTTGAACTCTGAGTAGCACATGTGGGTGTGGATTTGGGTATCATCGCGCACCCCTGCGACCGATAAACGGAAGGCTTCCACTGCCCATTGCAGGTAGGTTTGCCATTCAGATTTACGCAAGGGTAAACCTTCGCGGAAGGCGGGTTCATCCACTTGGATAATGCCGATGCCTGCGGCTTCCAGATCAATAATTTCATCCCGCAACGCCAAGGCAAGCTGGAATGCCGTTTCGCGGCGCGGCTGGTCGTCGCGCACGAATGACCATTGCAACATCGTTACCGGCCCGGTCAGCATTCCCTTCATCGGTTTGTCGGTGAGGGACTGGGCGTAAACACTCCATGCCACCGTCATGGCTGAGGGGCGTGACACATCGCCGTAAATGATCGGCGGTTTGACACAGCGACTGCCGTAGGATTGCACCCAACCCAGGCGCGTGAAGGCGTACCCGGCAAGTTGCTCACCGAAATATTCCACCATGTCGTTGCGTTCGGCTTCACCATGCACGGGAACATCCAGCCCCCATTGGTCTTGCAGCTCAACAGCATGGCGGATTTCGGCTTGCATGGCGGCGGTATAGTCGCTCTCCGGCAATTGCCCTGCTTTAAAATCGCGCCGTGCTTTGCGGATTTCCGGTGTTTGTGGGAACGAGCCGATGGTGGTGGTGGGGTACAACGGCAGAGCAAAACGTTGTTGCTGTGCTTGGGCGCGTTGCGGGTAGGCAGAGGTGCGTTGCAACAAATCTGGGGTGATGTTTGCCATGCGCTCGGCTACCGCTGGGTTGTGTACCCGTGTAGAACTGCGACGGCTGTCGATGGCGGCGTGGTTAGCTTCCAATGCGGTGCGCACGCTGCCAGGACCTTGGGTCAGGGCTTGGCTTAAAATGCGCAGTTC
>JBEUIR010000636.1:0-1420 GCA_040415395.1 Candidatus Thiothrix namsaraevi | reverse complement strand
TGGTGCTCCCTACGCCAGCCACATCCCGTTTCTGCTGGAACAGGGCGAAACGCTCACGCTTTCCGGGCATCTTGCCAAAGCCAACCCGCAATGGCAGCACTTGGCAGCAAATCCGCAGGTGTTAGCAATGTTCCAGGGCGCACACGCCTACGTTTCACCCACATGGTACGAAGGCGCAGGCGTACCCACTTGGAATTACACCGCCGTGCATGTTTATGGCAAGGTGCGCGTCATCCACGAGGCAGAATGGTTGCGGGAAAACGTCGAACGCCTGAGTGCGCAATACGAAGGCAGCAGTGAATCCGCTTGGATTCCCGCCTACCCCGCCAAAATGCTGGAAGCGATTGTTGGCTTTGAAATCAGCATCGAATCACTGCAAGCCAAATACAAACTCAGCCAGAACCGCAGTGCGGCAGACCAGCACCATGTCAGGCAAGCTCTTGAGGCCAGCGGCGGGGAAAACGAGCGTGGTGTGGCGGCATTGATGGCGAAGCGTCAGGGGGAGTAAGCTGAACACAATGCGTCGTTGCCGAAGGTAAGCCACTATGTCTGTGTTGATCGTACTAATGCTGCTGTTTGCCGCCCTGATTTACGCACCGCAATGGTGGGTGAAGCAGGTCATGCGCCGCCACGCTGCGGAGTTAACCGATATGCCCGGTACGGGCGGTGAATTGGCACAACATTTGATCGAGCGTTTCAAACTGGATGGTATCCGCGTTGAAATGACCGAGGAACATAACGACCATTTTGACCCAGAAGCGCGGATGGTGCGCCTCAGCCCCAGCCATTTCAACGGGCGTTCCCTCACCGCTGTGGCGATTGCCGCGCATGAAGTTGGTCACGCCATCCAGTTTCACCGCCGCGAACCCATTTTTGAGCGTCGCGCCCGTTATATTCCCTTGGCAATAAAAATCCAGCGCAGTGGCTCAATGGCATTGTGGCTTGCGCCGCTGTTTGGTTTATTGAGCCGTTCCCCAGTAGCCATGTTATTACCCATCCTCATCAGTGTGGGATTGCACATTGTCGGGGCACTCACCTACCTGATTGTGTTGCCCGAAGAATGGGATGCCAGTTTTGAGAAAGCCTTGCCGATTCTGGAGGAAGGCTACCTGCCTGCCGAACACCTGCCCGCTGCCCGTCAGGTGCTGACAGCAGCGGCATTAACCTATTTTGCGGCGGCACTTTCCAGCCTGTTGAGCTTGGGGTATTTGCTGTTGGTATTACGGCGTTGAGGTGCTGGCAGGGCGTATGACACCCCCGTATTTATACCTGTTAGCGTTGGCAACCTGTCTCAGCGGCTGTTCCAGTCCGGGCAGCCCCAGCCACTTGCCGACGGTATGGGACATCCCCTCCCTGATCGGCGGCACGTTTACGGAAGCGGCATATGATGCCCGCCGCCAGCGCGTCAGTGCTTATGTGC
>JBEUIR010000635.1:0-1426 GCA_040415395.1 Candidatus Thiothrix namsaraevi | reverse complement strand
GCCGGGGCTGGCTCGTTAATGCGTGGCATAGCGTTTGTCATGTTTTCCATTTCAGTATCCTTTACTGTGATCAGTTGATGTGATTAGGAAAGATTGATCTTGCTAGTCGATCGTTTTGCTTTCCATGATCGGTATATTATTAAATACTGATTCATTTGTGAAATGGATTATTTGGTATGATTCGTTCGATTTTCTGGTTTTTTCGGGCAGTGCGCCTCTGTTCTCAGCTTTCACTACCAAGTATGAATCCTAGTTCAAGACAGTCATCCCCAACACTTTGGCAGATTCATTCAAATGCTTGTCAAAGCAGGCAAACACCAACAGTTGCGGCATGATTTGCAGGCTAATCGCTTCCGCCGCCGCCAAATGAATGCTGTCGTAACTCCGCAAGCCAAATTGATCCGCCAGATTGCCCGCCCGTTTGACCAGCATTTCAGTGGGCAAAATCACATTCAACGTTTGCCAATCGTTGTCGATGACGGGCAACAGTTGGGCTTTTTGGGTGGCATCCAGACGTTGCATACGCTGCGCTTTTGCCAAGGCGGCGCGTAATTCGGCGTAGGCAATCAGGTGAGTGCAAGTCTGTTCCGCTTGTTCAACCGCTGCATGGACTGCCTCTGAACCGTCTTCTTCCACATACAATTTCAGCCAGGCGGAAGTGTCGAGATAGAGTAGGGGGGTGCTCATGCACGGTCTTCCAGCAGCAAATCACTCAACGACACGCCTTCGGCTAAGCGGATACGCTGCGCGGCAGGCAAGCCCAGTTTTTTGCTAGCTTGCCCACGCCGTACCCACGCTAATTTATCCAGCGGTTGTGAAGCGCGAAGTTGCAAGTTGGGTGCTAGGCGCGTCAAGCGTGCCACCGGATTGCCGTGGGTGGTGACGATGATTTCTTCACCTGCTTGTGCGTATTTCAGGTATTCAGAAAAGCGGTTTTTGAGTTCGCGGACAGCGACGTGCATAACGGTTATCTCACTTGTGGCTACATTTTAAAGTTGTAGCCACAAGTGAGGGTGTTTACAAGTGCGGAGACCAGAAAAGCGGTAAAGTGTTCGACGATTATGGGAGCAAGCTGCGGTTTGTGGCGGAATTGCTGCCTCCGGTATTTACTAAGGATACGGATTTCAAGCAGCCGCATTTGAGTGTGGTCGGGTAGAGCAACTTCAGGTTTATTTCACAGGGTATAACGCGGTTTTCTGATGTTGCGCACATACGCTGCTGGGTCTGCCATTTCTTCACGGTCTGCCCACATGCCGAAGCCGGGTGTATCTGCCCAAGAATGCTTTTCGCGTTTTTTTACAGCAGTCTTTTCTGGCTGGCGCGGTATGAAGCGTTCCAGACCAAGCTGGAAATAAGTCGGGTCGAGTTCCCCGGCAAAGGCTTTGCGTCCGGCGCGTTTCGCTGCCAATGATGCTGAAAACAAGCC
>JBEUIR010000634.1:0-1431 GCA_040415395.1 Candidatus Thiothrix namsaraevi | reverse complement strand
ATCCGCGAAGACATCACCTGCGTCTTCCAACGCGACCCCGCCGCCCGTTCCCGCTGGGAAGTCGCCACCCTCTACCCCGGCATCCACGCGGTCATGTTGCAGCGCATCGCCCACAGCTTGTGGAAGCGCAACTGGCGGTATTTCCCGCGTTTCATTTCGTACTTCGCCCGCTTTTGGACGAATATTGACATCCACCCCGGTGCGAAAATCGGGCGACGCTTTTTCATCGACCACGGCGCTTGCGTGGTGATAGGCGAAACCGCCGAGATCGGTGATGACGTGACCCTCTACCACGGCGTGACCCTCGGCGGCGTATCTTGGAACAAGGGCAAACGCCACCCCACCTTAGGCAATCGCGTGGTGGTCGGCGCAGGTGCAAAAATCCTCGGCCCGATTGAACTGGGCAATGACGTGCGGGTTGGCTCCAATTCCGTGGTAGTCAAAAACATTCCAGCGGGCAAAACCGTGGTCGGCATTCCCGGCAAAATCGTGCAAAACAAAGTCGCCCGCAACGACAACCCCGAAGGTATCGACCTTAACCACCACCTGATTCCCGATCCGGTAGCAGGCGCAATTCAGTGCTTGCTTGACCGCATCCGTTTACTCGAAGAAGCCACGGGCACGAGCGGCTGCTTACCCGAACAAGAAGACGACGGTGCGGAATGCAATCACTGCGATGCCCGCGACCTGTGCGACGACGAGCCAGAATTGAACATAAAACCAATCACATTTTACAAAACAGGAGGAGTTTAACCCGATGGATTTACAAGATTTTGAAGCTGAAGATCTCTACTTCAACGCCACGATTGACCCGGAAATCGCAGCATTGCTGGAGGAAGCCTCCAACCTGTACCCAGAACCGGAAGCCGAAACCCTGCTGCTACGTGCCTACTTCCTCGCCCCTGAAGATTTGAACGTGTTGGTCGCGCTGTACCGCTATTTCTATTACCAACACCGCCTGCCGGATGCGCTGAACGTGGCACACAAAGCCATCGCCGTCAGCGGTAAACGCCTGCACCTGCCGGAAGACTGGCGGCATTTGACCCGTTTGCATCTGGGGCAAGGTGTGCTGGTTTCCATGACCTTGACACGCTTTTACCTGATGGCGCACAAAGGCGCGGGCTATCTGGAAATGCGCCTGGGGGAACTGGCGGATGCGGTTGGGCGACTGCAAACGCTGGTCGACATTGACAGCAACGACCGGCTGGGTGCGAAGGCGTTACTGGTGCTGGCGCAGGAGCATTTGTATGAGCAGCAAGGGGTGGCGGTGTTACGCAAGGCGGCGGGATGATTTCTTGGTAGGGGCGTATTGCATACGCCCTCTTCCGTTTGCGTTGAAATATTGCTGTTCTGTTTCTCACAATCCTCATCTCCCCCCTCTGTACCAAACCCCACATACCCCACCACAAAAACTCCTAAACCACTGAATAA
>JBEUIR010000633.1:0-1432 GCA_040415395.1 Candidatus Thiothrix namsaraevi | reverse complement strand
GCGTTTTTCTAAGCAGCGTGATCAACCGCAAAACCCGCTATAATGCCTCTATCACCCACAGCAGGCGCGGCACATGAAGAAGTTACCTATCGGCATCAGCACTCTCGAAAGAATCATCTCAGGTAATTGCGTGTATGTGGATAAAACTGCTCACATTCAAACATTGCTTGATAAGGGTTCGTATTACTTCCTCTCACGCCCGCGCCGTTTCGGGAAATCCTTGTTGGTAGACACTTTGCATCAGTTATTTGCGGGTAATGAGGCATTGTTTCAGGGTTTGCACATCCACCCGCATTGGGATTGGGCGGTGCAATACCCGGTGATTGCCATCAGCTTCGGTTCGGGGCAATTAGCCAATCGGGCGGAACTGGATGAAAAAATCGGGGAATTGCTGCGTATTAATCAGCAACGACTCGGCATTACCTGTGAAGAAAAAAGTCTGTCCGGCTGTTTCGCTGAACTTATCCGCAATGCTAAGGATAAATATGGGCGCAACGTCGTTATTTTAGTGGATGAATACGACAAACCGCTGCTCGACAATATCACCGACAGCAGTGTGGCAGCGGAAATGCGCAATGGCTTGCGTAACTTGTATTCGGTGATCAAGGACAACGATGCCCATATCCGCTTTGCTTTCCTCACGGGGGTGAGCAAATTTTCCAAAGTATCGTTGTTCAGCGGCTTGAATAACTTGGAAGATATTACCCTAGACCCCCGTTACAGCGCGTTGTGCGGTTATACCCAAACCGAGTTGGAACAACATTTCGGCGAACATTTGCAAGGCGCGGATATGTCGCTGGTACGTTCCTGGTACAACGGCTATAACTGGCTGGGGGAGAGTGTTTATAACCCGTTTGATGTACTGCTGTTTATTTCCAAAGGCAAGGAATTCCTACCTTATTGGTTTGAAACCGCCACGCCGTCATTCTTGGTGGATATTTTGCGCAAACGCCCGTTCCATCTACCCGATCTTGAAGCCGTGCGCATGGATTACAAAGCCTTAGGGGATTTTGATATAGAGCGACTTCACCTAGAAACGCTGTTGTTCCAAACAGGCTATTTGACCATAAAGGATAAAAAACTGCCATTTATGGGAGGCTTGCCGGAATACACGCTCAGTTACCCGAATAATGAAGTGCGTTATAGCTTAATGAGCTATTTGCTGGAAAATTATTTGACGGATGAGCGGCAAGAACGCGGCTCGGTTTACGATGCATTACTAGTGAATGATTTTGCGGGGTTGGAGCGGCGTTTTCGTGCGTTGTTTGACAGCATTGCGCATCAGAACCACACCAAAAACACAATGGCGGAATACGAGGGCTATTACGCTTCAGTGATGTATGCCTTTTTGTGTTCACTGAGTTTGGATACTCGCGCTGAAGAAAGCAGCAACAAGGGACGAGTGGATATTGCCTTGCGTTTTACCTTACCG
>JBEUIR010000632.1:0-1434 GCA_040415395.1 Candidatus Thiothrix namsaraevi | reverse complement strand
ATGTGCAGTTACAAGATATGCAGCCACTCACTGTACTGATTGGTGCGAACGGTGCAGGCAAATCTAATCTGATGCGTTTTTTTGAAATGTTGAGCTGGATGTTAAAAGGTCAAAAATTACAGGAATTTATCGGTGATCAAGGCGGGGCGGATGATCAGTTGTTCATGGGGGCAAAGCGTACCCCACATCTGAAAGCGACTATTGTGCTGGAAACAGCGAAAGGCATGAATGACTATGCGTTTACCCTATCCGCAGCCGCTGCCAATAAATTGATATTTGTGGAAGAGCGTTACCGATTCTCTGCCAGTGGACGGAATAGTGAAGCAAAATGGTCACACTTACCGGTCGGTGGCAGTGAGTCTGCTTTGGTGGACGTGGCGCAAACGGCTAAAACAACCAACCCAACCTCTAAAGCAATTGTGCATTTATTACGTGGCATAGTGTCGTACCAATTTCATGATACTTCTAAAAATGCGTATCTCAAGCAAGCATGGGATATGAACGATTATGCTTTCTTGCGTTCCCACGGGGGAAATGTGGCAGCCGTGCTGTTGTATTTGCGCGAAAACCATGTCAAACGTTTTCAATTAATCGAAAAGCAAATCCGGCGTGTATTACCCAGTTTTGGTGGCTTTGAATTAAATCCAGTGGCGGGTAGGGTTGAGCTACGTTGGCAGCATAAATTTGGTGACAAAACCATGGGGGCGCACTTAACGTCGGATGGTTCGTTACGGTTGTTTTGTCTTGTGACATTGCTCAATTTACCGAAGGAAATGTTACCCCCCGTTATTCTGCTGGATGAGCCAGAGTTGGGTTTACATCCGAATGCTGTGGTATTGGTTGCGGCCATGGTCCGCACACTATCGGCGCGTTGTCAGGTTATTTTAGCTACGCAATCCCCCTTAATGGTTGATGGTTTTTCGTTGGATGACATCACCGTTGTTGATGTTGAAGCAGGTGCAACCGAATTACGCAAGCTAAGCCAAGCGCAATATCAGCAATGGTTGGATGATAACTTTACCGTATCTGACTTATGGCTGAGTAATGTTATTGGGGGACAGCCATGATTAGGGTTTGTGTTATCTGCGAAGGTCAAACTGAATTGGCTTTTGTTAAAGAAGTCCTAGAGCCACATTTGCGGGATTTCGGTCTTGTCGTTATCCCCTCTCTATTGAAAACCAGACCGGGTAAACAGGGCGGTGGTGATGTGACGACGATGAGAATTGCACAGCACGTCAAACATGATTATGCGCATTTTAATTATGTCACGACGCTGGTGGATTTTTATCGGTTTCATGGTAAACAAGGGCATAGTCGGGCTTCGCTTGAAGCCGCGATTATTGCTGATGCACAGCAACACGCAGGTGGCTCTTTACCTTGTTTTAAACCATACGTTCAACTGCATGAGTTTGAGAAAATTGAAGATTACAAGGA
>JBEUIR010000631.1:0-1440 GCA_040415395.1 Candidatus Thiothrix namsaraevi | reverse complement strand
ACACGCATGTTGCCCACTCGCCCCGCCAAAGCAGCACAGCGCGTATTCGCTCACGTCATAGCCGCGCTGCACCGAAATTTTCTTAATCGCATTCGCCATATTCTCAACGGCAACGCTCACAAAACCTTCCGCCACTGATTCCGGCGACCACGCTCTTGCCTCCCCCTTTGCAAAAGGGGGATTGAGGGGGATTTTCTTCGTCAGTTCCGCAAATTTCTGACGCACAACTGCCACATCCAGCGGCTCATTGCCTTCGCGCCCGAAGATGCGCGGGAAATAATCCGCCTGCAATTTCCCCAGCAACACATTGCAATCCGTGATGGTTAATTCGCCGCCGCGCCGATACGCCGCAGGCCCCGGATTGGCTCCGGCAGAATCGGGACCGACGCGGAAACGTTGCCCATCGAAATGCAGGATGGAGCCACCACCCGCCGCGACGGTATGGATCAGCATCATTGGCGCACGAATCCGCGCTCCGGCAATGTGGCTTTCCAGCGTGCGTTCGTATTCGCCCGCAAAGTGGCACACATCGGTGGACGTGCCGCCCATGTCAAAGCCAATTAGCTTGTCGAAACCCGCCGTCTGTGCGGTTTGCACCATGCCGACCACGCCACCCGCAGGCCCCGACAAAATCGCATCCTTGCCCGCAAAGTGATCAGCGTGGGTCAAGCCGCCGTTGGATTGCATGAAAAATAGCTTCGTATCTGGCAATTCCCGCGCCACTTGCTCGACATAACGGCGCAACACCGGGGAGAGATACGCATCCACCACCGTGGTATCGCCGCGCCCGACGAATTTGATCAGCGGGCTGACCGCCTGGCTGGTGGAAATCTGGGTGAAACCGATTTCGCGGGCAATCGCTGCCACCAACGTTTCGTGCTGCGGGTAGCGGTAGGCGTGCATGAACAAAATCGCTACCGAATGCAAACCCTTGGCGTAAGCGGCTTGCAGGGCAGGGCGGATTTGCTCCGCATCCGGTGCTTGCAGGATTTCACCGTTGGCAGCGATGCGTTCGTCGACTTCTAATACGTCGGTGTAAAGCATTTGTGGCAATTCAATGTCGAGCGCGAACAGGTGGGGGCGTTGCTGATAACCAATCCGCAAAGCATCGCCGAAACCGCGAGTCGTCACCAGCAGCACGGGTTCGCCCTGGTGTTCCAGCAGGGCGTTGGTGGCAACGGTTGTGCCCATCCGCACCGTGTCGATGTGTGCGGTGGGGATAGTTTGCCCAGCTTCCAGCCCCAGCAAATCGCGAATGCCTTGAATCGCTGCATCGGGGTAGCGTTCCGGGTTTTCGGATAGCAGCTTGTGGGTGCGTAATGTGCCATCTGGGGTTTGCGCCACAATGTCGGTGAATGTGCCGCCACGGTCGATCCAAAATTGCCAGCGGGCTTGCGTCATGGGGATGCTCCGATTGGTGTGGTGGCGCATTTTACAAAA
>JBEUIR010000630.1:0-1442 GCA_040415395.1 Candidatus Thiothrix namsaraevi | reverse complement strand
ACGGTTCGGCGGGACGACCTTGCCGACACCGTTCATGGTGTAAATGTACTGTGCCATCCAATGCTCCAGAGTGCGGAAAACGCTAATTATGCGGGATGTTCGGGAGTGTGTCCTATACAATTGAAGCATTCTGGTATTGAAGAGGTAACACGACATGCAGCTACAAGATCAAACTGTTCTGAGCAATGTTGCTACCCGTTTGCACATTTCTGAATCCACTTTGATGTGGGAGAGCCTGCGTAGCTTTTTGGAGCAACAATTGAATTGCGCGGATTGAATGCGGAAGTGTTCATTTTGCACCTACGTTACGGGGTATCCAGTGTCGAAGATATGGAAGCGCGGTATCGGGACGGCACGTTGGAAGAAGCTGATTCTTGGCGCGACCTGCAACGGCTAGACCGCTTGGAATTCCAGCGTGATGAACTGAGCAAGCTACTGCGGACTCTCCAATGAGTATTTTGCGGTTTGCGTGCGAAACTGTCACATTGTGCAATGACTGATTGGATGTGTTCTTAGTGTGGCTGGGGGGCTGGTTTGGGATGCTGCTTGGGCGCATCTTCTCCGACCAACACGGGTTTGCCATCTTGCCAAATGACAGCGTATTGACCGAGGCGTTTTTTGCGGTCTAGGGCTTTTTCGACGGCTTTACGCATCACATCCAGCATTTGTTGGGTATCTTGGGATGGTGTGTTCATAATCCGGCTTCCTTTAGAAGTTGTTGGTAGTAAATCTCGTGCAATATGACCCGCTGATTGCCTTGTTGTTCAAACACGGGTTCGGATAGATGGCTATTCATGAAGCAGCGAGTACGGTTGGCTCGATAGCTGAAATCATTCAGCAAGTTGCGTAGGCTGCGGACAAAACGCCGCTCAATGTCTTTCGGCGGGATGTTATGTCCGCCGTGTGCTACCCGTTCAGCAACCCGCAGTTTCGACATTTCCATGCTGGGCAGGGCTAGGTAAATCAGCTCAACTTGCCAGCCTGCTTGTTGCAGACGATTGATGAGTTGCAGGTAACTGCGACCTGCCAAGGTAGTTTCAAAAGCGAAATCTTCTTGCTTGCGGATGTGTGTTTCGAGTTCTTGCAGGAAAATGCGGCTGGCTGCTACCAGTTCACGTTCAGGGGCAAGCGGCGACAGTCCGGCAGCAATCAGGTCGGCATTGATGAAATGCTGGCACGCTGCTTGGGGCAGGTATTCCAGCGCAAAAGTGGTTTTGCCTGCCCCGTTGGGGCCAGCGATTATCCAGCAGGTTGGCATGGAATCAAAACCTCTGGGTGCTTATCAATGAGCGGTTCAACGATCGCCAATATCTTGCGGAATTCTTCAACAAAGTAATCAATAGCTTCTTGAGGATTTTCGTGTAGTACAGCTAGTGTTTCTGGTTGAGTCCAATATTCAAATTTGTCACATCTTGAGTAGTGAAACCACCAAGCATTTTGTT
>JBEUIR010000629.1:0-1445 GCA_040415395.1 Candidatus Thiothrix namsaraevi | reverse complement strand
CACGCAAACTGCTGGCTGAAAAGTTTTCCAGTGACTGGAAACAGGCTGCTGGCGATGGCCTGAACACAACACTGGGAACTGTTGTCGACGGTGCATTCGTGTTGAGTGATGCCTATGACATCGCTTTCGGTGATGCCAGTGCCGAAGAAAAAGCCGCGAAAGCAACCGGCACGGCAGTTGGTTACGGGATGGAGACCAGCGGCGGTCTTGCTATTCAGGCACTGGGCGGCGGTTTCCTGCATGGGCTGGTACTCAGTTGGTCGGCTGGCAAAGTGAACGAGCTGGTTGCCGAAATCATCCTGCTGCAACAGGATCGTGCTAATGCGGCTGAAAAAGAACGCTGGGCAGACATCGAACTGCGCATGGATGTCATCCGTGGCATGATAAGGGTTGACGAACTGATCAAGGCAGGTGAACTGCAAAAAGCCAGCAACTACCTCGCCAAGGTGCAAAAGTTTTACTTCAAACACCAGATGCCCGGCGATGGCCTGTACGAAAAAATGCAGGAGCTGGAACAAAACATCAACAATGCCGGACACCTGCAACAAGCCAATGCGATCATTGCCGAAGCACGTATTCCCTACATGGAAGGCTTCCAGAGGGTTCGTCAGGGGCGCAACCTGACGCAGGCACTGACCTATGTGGAAGATGCTCAGCAAATCCTGAAAAAATCCCTGCGCGATTATCCCGAACTCAAAACCACGCTGGAAAAAGTCGAAGCCTTGCAAACGTTCATCAACAAACTGATCAACAACGCCAGCCCGCTTGGCAAACTGGCTGTTGATGGCCCGGATACCGTCAAAGCTGGCGCACACGAAACCTATGAAATCAGTGTCAGCGGCGGGATTCCCGACTACATCACAAGCAATATCGAAGGGCTGGCACTGCCCACTGGTGCATTCGCCTATTGGCAGGCTCCCGACGAACCCGGCAAAACTACCGTTACCTTCAAAATCAAGGACAATATCGGGCAAACCGCCAGCGTCGAAAAGCAAATCACCGTCATTGGTGACGCTCCTGAAACAAACCCGACAGATACAACAAGCGGCGAAGTCATCCAACTGGAAGGTGCTTCAACGGTGAGCCTCAAACTGCTGGATATGGACTACGCCGAGGTCGAGCACACCTTTGTGTACCTCTACCGGGGCGTGGAAGATGATTCCGTCATTGAATGGGATTTTGGCGATGGCAGCAAGCTATACCGCCACCCCGCCAATCATGGCAGCAAACAACCCTCTGGCGAATGGCGCTCATCCATCATGCAAAAATATTCCAAAACGGGCACATTCCAACCAGTTGTGCGCTTGCTGGATGGCAGTGGCAATGTACTTGGGCAAAGCAGCATCCAGATCACTATTCAGCTTGAACACGTTGAGTACCTATCGCCCCCCGCTGGTCTGATACCGGAAGGGGACAACTGATTAGGCGCTTGCTCTGCAAGCGAT
>JBEUIR010000628.1:0-1446 GCA_040415395.1 Candidatus Thiothrix namsaraevi | reverse complement strand
CATTTTCGACGATACCCCGGAAGACATCCTCGCCTCCGCCCACCGTCTATTATGCCGCAACCTTGAACAAGAGGTGCTGGAAACCGTCAAGGAAGCTTCGCCGACGTTCTTTGAAAAACTGGTGGTCGATTTGCTAATCAAAATGGGTTACGGCGGCAACCGTCAGGATGCCGGTCGCGCCATTGGCAAAAGTGGCGACGGCGGCATTGACGGCATTATCAACGAAGACCGTTTGGGCGTGGATGTGCTGTACATGCAGGCGAAACGCTGGGAGGCGACAGTGGGTCGCCCTGAAATCCAGAAATTTGCAGGGGCGTTGCAAGGGCAGCGGGCGAAGAAGGGGATTTTCATGACGACCTCTAACTTTTCCCGTGAGGCTAAAGAGTATGCCCGCTCGATTGAGACACGGATTATTTTGATTGACGGCGAAAAGCTCGCGGCGTTGATGGTGGAATATAATGTGGGCGTATCGGTGGTGGAACATTACGAGGTGAAGAAAGTGGATACGGATTATTTTGAGGGTGGGTGAAACGCAGCACTCCGCTGACTTGTATTTAATATCAAACTTGATATATTCCAGCAATAATGTTCAGATGAAGGATTACATGAAACAAGCTATTTTTCTGGGTGACTCGCTGGAAACCATTATCCAGTTTCCAGAGGAAGCACGCCGTGAAGCCGGTTATCAGATAGGCAAAGTGCAAAATGGACTCATGCCGAGCGACTGGAAAGCCATGCCGACGGTCGGGCAAGGTGTCTACGAAATCCGTATCAAAACAGACCTACCCAAGGAGCAATATCGGGTTTTCTACGTTGCCAAATTTGATGATGCCATTTATGTGTTACATGCTTTCCAGAAGAAAACCCAGCAAACTGCTCCGAAGGACATTGACAGGGGTAGAGACATTTACAAAGAACTGCTTAGGGAGTTGAAATCATGACATTAAAAATGCAGGCATTCACCAATGTGTGGGATGCACTCGAACCTGATCCCGTCATCCGCGCCAATCTCAAACTGCGCTCGGCTCTGATGCTGGAAATCACCAAGTGGTTTGAAGCCAGTGGTTATACCCAGAAGGACGCAGCTAACGTGCTGGGAACAACTCAGCCACGCTTGAACGATGTCCTCAAAGGCAAGATTGACCGTTGCACCATTGATAGGCTGGTTAACATGCTGGAAGCGGCAGGACAGCATGTTTCTTTCAGTTTGGCAAAAGCAGCATGATCGCTTCAAGCATCAAACAAGGCTTGGAAGAAGCCATCACTTTTGCAAAAGGCAACTGCCCACAAGCAAAAGTACATCAGTTTTCACCTGTCGATGTAAAAAACGTCCGTGCAAAAGTCGGCATGACTCAGGTGGAATTTGCAGCAACTTTTGGTATCAGTGTCAGCACTTTGCGCCATTGGGAGCGCGGGGATCGTACTCCGCACGGTGCGGCACGGGTA
>JBEUIR010000627.1:0-1446 GCA_040415395.1 Candidatus Thiothrix namsaraevi | reverse complement strand
TTACTAATGGTAGTTTTCTTATGCCAAACAGCACCCAAAAGTTGTATGGCATACTGGCCTCAGCAGTGGCACAAACCCCCACAACCTGCTACTTTATCGCGTCCCTATCAGTACATTTTTTTAAAGACAGCCATGCAGCCAAGAAAAATACTCATCACCAGTGCTCTGCCCTACGCCAACGGTCCGATTCATATTGGTCACATGGTCGAATACATCCAGACGGATATTTGGGCGCGTTTTCAGCGTTTGCGTGGCAATGAATGCTACTACGTGTGCGCAGATGACACCCACGGCACACCGATCATGCTGCGGGCGCAACAAGAAGGCATTACCCCAGAAGAATTGATTGCTCGCATAGGCGCGGAGCATCAGCGTGATTTTGCTGGCTTTCGGGTCGGTTTCGACAATTACTACAGCACGCACTCCGACGAAAACCGCCACTTCGCCGAATTCATCTACAAAGCGGCACGTGACAACGGGCATATTGAAAAACGCACCATTCGCCAAGCTTACGATGCGCAAGCGAACATGTTCCTGCCCGACCGCTTCATTAAAGGCGAATGCCCACGTTGTGGCGCGGCGGATCAATACGGCGATAACTGCGAAGCTTGCGGCGCCACTTATTCTCCGACTGATTTGAAAAATGCGGTATCGGCGATTTCCGGCACGACTCCGATTGAAAAAGAAACCGACCACTATTTCTTTAAGCTGGGGCATTTTGAAACCTTCCTGCGTGAATTCCTTGCCAGCGGCTCGGTACAAAAAGAAATCGCCAACAAGCAAATGGAATGGTTTGAGTCGGATCAAGGCTTGAGTGATTGGGATGTTTCCCGCGACGCGCCTTACTGGGGCTTTAAAATTCCCGACACTGACGACAAGTATTTTTACGTGTGGCTGGATGCGCCGATTGGTTATTTAGCCAGCTTCAAAAATCTGTGTGACCGTACCGGGCTGGATTTTGACAGTTTCTGGAAACCCGATTCCACCGCCGAGGTATACCACTTCATCGGCAAAGACATCGCCTATTTCCACACGCTGTTTTGGCCTGCGCTGTTGCATGGCGCGGGTTTCCGCACCCCCAGCGCAGTGCATTGCCACGGCTTTTTGACGGTGAACGGCGCGAAAATGTCCAAATCACGCGGTACATTCATCCAAGCCGAAAGCTATCTCAAACATTTGAACCCGGAATGGTTACGCTATTATTTCGCCAGCAAACTCAGCAATGGCGTGGATGACATCGACCTCAACCTCGAAGATTTCATAGCACGGGTCAACAGCGATTTAGTCGGCAAAGTGGTTAACATTGCCTCACGCTGTGCCGGTTTTATCAACAAGCGATTTGACAACAAACTGGCTGATACGCTGCCTGACCCCGCGTTATATCAGGAATTTAGCGATGCCTCTGAACGTATCGCCGAACTGTACGAAACCCGTCGCTACGGTCAG
>JBEUIR010000626.1:0-1450 GCA_040415395.1 Candidatus Thiothrix namsaraevi | reverse complement strand
TTTGAACACCGCCCTGATTTAAAAGGGATCAAAAATGCCTGCTCATGCAGGCATCTCAGTGTATGGCTGGTTTGAAAATCAGGACGGCGTTACCCGCCCTGAAACGTCCGTTACTTAATCACTAAGCGCGTCCCATTGCTCAGCTTCGCCCCTGAAACCGCCACACCTGCACTCAAAGCGGCTTTAATCGCGGCTTTATCCACCTTGGTGGTGGTCACTTCCGCCACGTACTCAAACGGCAAAGCAGCCTCATCGTAGACCGTCACACTCGGTGGGTTTTTCTGGATCGACACGGCAAACCACGGGCAAGCAATCTTGGTTTTACCCATCTGCCCCATGCACACCTTGGTGTAGTCCTTCAGGTAGTTAGCGCGGTTCTCGATGGCTTTACGGCGCTTTTCCATGCGTTCCATCGCGGCTTTGATCGCCTCGGCTTCCGCGTCTAACTGCTTGGCATAAGCCGCCACACTAATCACCTTCTGTTCAAAGTCGCCTTCGATGGCTTCAAACGTATCTAGCGCGGTATCAAGCGACATATCGTTATCAACGTCACCGAAGAACTCCAGTGCTGATAGGTAGTTCTGACTGATTTCATACAGTTTCATCGCTAACCTCCTGCACTACTTTAGCTTGAGCAAGGGCTTTCTCGGCGGCTGCCCACTGCCCGATCTTGATTAACAGCTTGTTTAACTGGTCGTTAGTCAACGCATTGAAATGGTCGACTTGCCATGACTTTTCCACCCACGTTTTGATGCGCTCCCGCTCTAAGCCACTTTCGGCAATTTTCACCTCTAACATGCGGCGTTGATTGGGATTGATTCGGCTATCGGCAACACTGGGGCGGGTGTCATCGTTTACAGGTGGTCTTGATTGCTTCGCGTAATCGGGAACAATAGGATCATGCACATGCGTCATTTCTTCGGCTGGCGTTACTTCGTAACCGGCTAAACTCATCACCCAACTGAAGGCAAGGCGGCAGGCTTTCCCAGTGGCGCGGGTTTGCGCCATGCTACGGCGGGCATAACGCGGACGGCTTGACCAAACGGGTTTGCCATATCTATCTAGCTCATCAGATGCGCCACATTCAGCACTGGCGCGGCTGATACACGCACTGTCAGACATACGCACCAGTTCCACTACAGCGGTATAAATGCCGTCGTTTTCAGTGGTGGAAACCTCACGAGGAACCACGCCCATCATGACCGCGAGGGTTGTCCAGCCCTCCACCTTCACGTATTTCTTGCCGTTGATCGGATCCCACAAGCGTTGGGCTTCGATCATTCGCGCCAGCTCTCCCGCCATTTCAGACGCTCCCGCCATCAGCGCGGCGGGATTTGTGCATTGCAGGACACCCAACGACACGGGCGCGGGTGGCGCGGCTGTGGGGATGACGGTTAAGGCGTGGGTGTTGTCGTTGACTTGCTTTTTAGCTGCTGTCATTATCTTGTCT
>JBEUIR010000625.1:0-1454 GCA_040415395.1 Candidatus Thiothrix namsaraevi | reverse complement strand
GCTGACAGCTTGGAAAGACAGGCAACTAATTTTTTAATCGACCAAAGATAGCTTAACGAAACGAGGAGCGAGAGGGGTCGGCTACCGCCGACGCGCTATCCCTCCCCGACCTGAAGGACGGGGTATCTCGCGCAAGATGGATGAAAAGAGTATTCAATTTCAGCGCAGGCCCTGCCATGTTGCCGCAATCTGTCCTTGAACAAGCCCAAGCGGAAATGCTGGACTGGAACGGGAGTGGCATGTCGGTGATGGAGATGAGTCACCGTGGCAAGGAATACATGTCCATCGCTGCTGAAGCCGAGGCGGATTTGCGCGACATCATGGGTATTCCGGCTAACTACAAAGTGCTGTTTTTGCAAGGTGGCGCGAGCAGCCAGTTTGCGATGATTCCGCAAAACCTATTGCGCGGCAAAGGCACGGCGGATTACGTGGATACCGGCGATTGGTCAGTGAAAGCGATCAAGGAAGCCAAAAAATACGCCAATGTTAACGTGGTTGCGTCGACCAAAGACGGCAATTACACCAGCGTTCCGGCGTTTGAGTCGTGGAGGTGTGATGCCAATGCTGCTTATTTGCACTACACCCCGAATGAAACTATCCGTGGGGTGGAGTTTGCGTGGGTTCCTGAAACGGGTGATGTGCCGTTGGTGGCGGATATGTCGTCTACTATCCTGTCACGCCCGTTGGATGTCAGCAAATTCGGCTTGATTTATGCCGGTGCGCAGAAAAACATTGGCCCGGCGGGTCTGACTATCGTGATTGTACGTGACGACTTGATTGGCGAAACCTTGCCCGGCACGCCGACCATGTTTGATTACAAAATCCACGCGGATAACGAATCCATGTACAACACCCCAGCCACCTATGGCTGGTATTTGGCGGGTTTGGTGTTCAAATGGATCAAGCAGCAAGGCGGCTTGGCAGGCATGGCAACCCTCAACGAACGCAAAGCACAAAAGCTTTACACCGCGATTGAAACCTCTGGCGGTTTTTACAATAGCCCTGTGGCGGCGGATTGCCGTTCGTGGATGAATATCCCGTTCACGTTGGCAAATGCTGATCTCGACAAAGCGTTCCTCAGTGAAGCGGCGCAACAGGGTTTAACCACCTTGAAAGGCCATCGTTCCGTCGGCGGGATGCGAGCCAGCATCTACAACGCCATGCCGGAAGCAGGCGTGGATACGCTGGTCAGCTTTATGCAAGATTTTGCGAAGAAGAACGGGTAAAGAACCCCTCACCCCCTAACCCCCTCTCCCTCAAGGGGCGAGGGGGGACAAGATAAAGATATTCTCCTCTCTTAGCCCCTCTCCCCTTGAGGGAGAGGGGTTGGGGTGAGGGGTAAACCCACAGGATACCCCCATGTACAACATTCAAACCCTCAACGCCATTTCCCCCAAAGGCTTGAACCGCCTCCCCGCTGATCGTTACAGTGTTTCTGATAATGCCCCCGATGC
>JBEUIR010000624.1:0-1458 GCA_040415395.1 Candidatus Thiothrix namsaraevi | reverse complement strand
GTTAGCCCCAATGCATGTTTTTTGGTCAAATTGACCGCCATGCCGCCGGGTCGCGTAATCGTGTGCGAGGATAATGCTATCAAACGCGATTATTGACGTTGCTAATGGTACGGCTAATGCTATTGACCCCGTGGCTTTGGATAATTACAGCAAACGTTCACAGCATACTTTGCCTGATGATCCGTTGAATTTTGATATTCCATCATTGGCTTCCGGTGATGTAATGACTAGTGAAGTACTGGTTCCTGGTGCTAATAACAGTAACCCGACTTGGGTTACAACCTTGTGGAATAAACTGGAAAATGATCCTTGTTTAAATGATGGTGATCCAGTAACACCGGCTTGCGGTTTGAACCCGTATCCAGTGGCTCATGCGTTATTGTCTCGTAATATTATGAATGAGTACTTTGTTGATCCGTCAACGGGTTATGATGGTCATACTGACTGGGTGGTGACATTCCCAATGAAAAAATTGGGTATTTTCAACCGTCACAGTGTTGAGCAGTTGACCAAAGTTAAGGTTCTAGATCTGACTACTAATAAACCAACAGGCGAATATGTGTGTGAAGATGCACATGGCGCACAGATTAAACCGCAAGATTTAGGCAATAACGATTGCAAACGTTATCCTGATGTGCGGGCTTCATTCGACCGTGATATTTACGACCGTGAAGAAACCCGCATCAAAGATGCGAATTTCTCACCTAACGTCTTTATCCCGCGTGTATTAGAGCGAGAGGTCAATGTATTGACCTTTACCAGTACTGATAAAGACTATAATGCCACGAAAACAGCATTAGTGAGCAACCATTTGTTGCCAGCGGGTAAAACACGTACTGCCAATGAAAAAGGCATATTGGATAAAGCTGGAAAATACGACCTTGATGATTTCGTCAATGTTAGTAACTTTGTCAGTGGTTGGTCACGTATGACGTATGCGAATGACTATTGGTTGAGCATGTGGTGGCCGCATACTGAAACGCGCGTGTGTAAAGTGGATTACAAAACTGGGCTGAAGCTAAATACCGCACCGATTAACCCGTACAAAACATTAATGAAGCAAGATAATAGTGCACATTATTTGGCAAAGGATGGCACGGTATTGGTGGATAATGGGATACGCCCATTGATTGATCCTGAAACAGGTAATGAGCTGGTCGACAAAGACGACAAACCCACTACGTGGTTAGGTTCTACCAGTGCGCGTTCTAAGACCAACGACACATTGCCGTCTTGTCCGTGGGAATCGGCAGATAACGGGTTTGGTATCACCAACGGTATTTATAATGGTGTGCCTAGCACTGGTTTTGCTTTGATTCAAGGCAATGTGAAAAGCGGCGCGACTAGCTTGTTTGGTGATGTATTGCCACACAAGAAAACACAAGGCACTGATGCTTATATTCGTGTACACAGTGAAAGCGATGCGAAGTAAAGTGTACTGTTAAGTAATGATTTCTT